>DATCIV010000257.1:0-2567 GCA_036507575.1 Candidatus Bipolaricaulota bacterium
GCGTGGTCAAAGGCGCGTACCTGGAACCCGTATCCGTTGCCTTCCAGCAAAAGCGCGAGGTGGACCGCCAGTTTGCGCGGCTGGTGGAGCGCGTGCTGTCCAAGGAAGCACAGGACAGAGGCGCGTACGTCGCGATCGCCACGCACGATGAAATCCTGCTTCGCTGGGCGTGCAGCTATATTCAAGAACAGAAGATCCCGCAAAGCGGCTACGAGTTTCAAATGCTATTTGGGATAAGGCAGGATCTGCAGCGACAGCTTGCGGAGGCGGGGCATCTGGTGCGCGTGTACGTCTCCTACGGCACGCAGTGGTACCCGTACTTCATGAGGCGGCTTGCGGAGCGGCCGGCCAACGTGTTCTTTCTGCTGAAGAACTTGATGCGCTCTTGATGTAAGGTATGGGCTGTCATTCCGGACGCGCGCCAGCGCGATCCGGAATCCAGATATAGTCAGGTTCTTTCTGGATTCCTGCTTTCGCAGGAATGACCGTCATAAGCGGTCAGCGACTGTGGTGTATTCTCAAGTGTATCGTACGAAACCAGAAGCTTCTCTTCTTCGTTCGTAACAGGGAAGCTTCTCTCACTCAGGGCGTATACCAGGAGAAAGGGGATGGCGGTGGGGAGTCTTGCCGACCGGCTCGCCCATGGCGATGAAGGCGCCTGGGAGGAGCTGTATCGCGAGTACCGGCGCGGCGTGATCGCACTGTGCATGAGCTTCCTGCACAGCCGCGAGGACGCGCTGGATGCCGCGGAGGAGGCGTTCTTGAAGGCGTTTAGGAACTCAAAGACCGTGATTGCCAACGGCAACGTGCGGGCGTGGCTGTTCACCATCGCGGCCAATACCTGCAAAGACCTGCTTCGCAAGCGCCAACGCGGGCAGGTGTGGCTGAAGAAGTGGCTGCCCGGGAAAGAGTCAACCTTTCAAGAGCCCTCGGTGGCGGAGACGGTCGAGCAGCAGGAGCGACACGACGCCATGCGCAAAGCCATCGCGCAACTGGAGGAGACGTACCGCGTGCCCTTGGTCCTGCGCTACTACGAGGACATGGACTACGACCAGATCGCCGACATGCTGTCGCAGATCGAGGGCGCACCGGTCCAACGCGGCACCGTGGCGAGCCGGCTCAATCGCGCCAAGCAACAGCTAAAGGAGATCATGGAAGGAGGTCCATCATGAACCAATACGACCTCTTCGAACAGGAAATCAAAGACGCGTTGGTCTATGAAGTCAATGCGACAACCCCGCAGCTCGACCAGCGCATGAATCGCCACCTGCGCTCCAAGTCTGAGCCTCGCAGGAGGGGAAGCTGGGGTTTGTGGCGACCTGCGCTCACTGCTGCGTCACTTGCGCTTGCCGTCGGACTTGGCTACTTCCTCGGCGTGCAGCAAGCGCCGTACTTCGGCCCGCAGATGGTTGAAAACGCAGCAAGGCCAACGCTCATTGCCACGAGCGATGAGGCGCCAGCCTTTGCACTTTATCAAATGACAAACCAGCTCACCGCAACGAACGTCTTGCAATACTCTCAAACCCGCACGCAACCGGCCAGTGAAGCCATGGGCGCCACCACCTTGAAGGCCGCAGAGGATGCCGTCTCCACAGGAGATGCTGACGCGGGTGGCGTGGCCCAAGAGAGCGCGAGCGCGCCCAGCGCAGCCGCCGCCCCCCCTGCCGATGCGCAAACCCTCACCAGGCTGAGTAGCACGATGCCAGATGCAGATGATTTTGCCAGTCTGTCGGCGCCAAACGCTTCACTTGGATTTGCCGGGAACGACGTGTTCATCTCCGAGGGAAATGCCGTGCTGAAAGTCGCTGAAAACGGCGAACGCACCTTGTTGAACTCAACGCTGCAGAACCCCAAGGGAGTGGCGGTGGACAAGAACGGGCGGGTGTTCGTCACCGAGTACCTGGCCGACGGAGCGCTGGTTGCGCTCGAGAAAGACGGCGAGATCACCACCATACGTGCTGGGCTGAACTACCCTGCAGGCATTGCCTTTGCGGCGGATCAATCGCTGTATTTGGCAGAGCAGGGACGGGCTCGTGTGCTACGGTTCCTGCCACAAGCTGAGACGGTGACTCCGATGAGCGCTGCCGAGGTGTTTGCCGCAGGCTTTAGTGGATTGCTTCAAGTGGATGGTGAACCGGCCCGGCTCGGCGGCCCCTTTGCGCTCACCGTGAACCTGCAAAACGAGTTGCTGGTCAGCGATCTGATGGATGGCAAAGTGATCATCTACCGCTTCTCCTTGACCTCCGACTCCAACTGGTGGGAGCGTCTGTGGTCTAAGGGTTCGTAGTGGGCATGCACATACATGCACGTTACGTCATTCGTAATGCGTCTACATGCGGATGACTTTCACGACGTGTTCAGCTTCCAGTACTTGATAAACAAGGCGATGTTGAATGTTGATGCGCCGCGAGCAGGCCCCCGCAAGGTCACCTACCAGCTTCTCGAATGCTGGCGGCGTCTGGAAAGGATTGATTTCGAGGATTTCCAGCAAGGCTTGCGCTTTATCCTTCAGCCCGCTTTCGGCGAGTTTCTTTGCATCCTTACGCGCTTGCCTGGTGTACACGAGC
>DATCIV010000258.1:0-5049 GCA_036507575.1 Candidatus Bipolaricaulota bacterium
GGGGTCCAGGTCCGCCACCTCCATCAGCGCTTGCAGCCCCACCCGCTGCGTGCGCCGCAGCGCCTCCAACCCGCGCTGCAACAGGTAGCGCGTGTCCCCGCGCTGCACGGCCACGTCGGCCACGATGCCAAGGGCCACCAAGTCCAGATTTTTCTCGGCCTCTCCAGGCCTGCCCGCGCGCTCGTACAGGGCTTCGGCCAGCTTATAGGCCACTCCCACCCCCGGCAGCGTGCGCAAGGGATGTTGGGGAGGAAGCATCTGGGGATTGATCAGCGCGTGCGCCTGCGGCAGCTCGGCGGGCAAGGCGTGGTGGTCGGTGACGATCACGTCCACCCCTTGGGATTGGGCGTAGATGATCGGTTCGTGCTCGCCGATGCCGGTGTCGCAGGTGAGCACGAGCTGGGCGCCCTGCCCCAACACGTGGCGCAGCGCCGGCAACTTGATCCCGTGCGACTCCGTGTCGCGCAGGGGGATGTGAAAGAAAACGTCGGCGCCCAACTCCTGCAGCGTGGACACCAGCAGCGTGGTCGACGTCTGACCGTCCACGTCGAAATCGCCCCACACGCAGATCTTCTCGCGCACCTTAAGCGCCTTGAACAGCCGCTCCACCGCTTGCTCCATGCCGGGCAGTTCCCACGCGGAGGCGGGACGATAAACCCTGGGGTCCAGGAAAGCCAGCGCCTGCGCAGGGTCGGTCATGCCGCGACGCCACAGGGTGTGCGCCACCAGTGGGTGCCCGCCGATTTTTTCCAGGAACTCGGCCGGAACTTCCGCCGGGTCAGGCTCGATCCAGCGTTTCATCAAAATGAAATCTCCCCGATTTGTTCCAAACTCAACTCCAAGTCCAGGCTCCCCTCAGGTTCAACC
This sequence comes from Candidatus Bipolaricaulota bacterium, assembly GCA_036507575.1. Lineage (GTDB taxonomy): Bacteria > Bipolaricaulota > Bipolaricaulia > RBG-16-55-9 > JAJCYT01 > DATCIV01. The sequence goes on from DATCIV010000258.1 coordinate 868, forward strand.
GCCTCATCGTCCGGGCCTGCTGCGCCTGCCTGTACGCCCCGCTCACACAAGGAGCGATAAGCGCAAAAGCGGCAGTGCCGCTCGTCCGAGGTGAGGGTGAACCCTTCCTCGTTCAGCTGCTCGATCTGCTGCACCAACTCCAACAAGAACGCTTCGTCCTCGTCAAACTGCTTTCGATCGTATGGAAAACGCTCCGGCGCCTGAGGCTCGGCGGCAAACCAGTAGACCATCTCCACTTGCTCGGGCTTCAGCAACTTTCCATCGTTCAAGTGCACCCCGCTTTGCACCAGCAGGTAGCGATACACGCGCGTCTGCAGTCGCTGCGCAAGCCATGTCTTTTTGGGCTTCTTGGACGTTTTCCAATCCACGATGACGGCGCGCTCGCCCGGCTCCAGCGCAATCAGGTCGAACTTGGCCACCAATCGATGGTTGCCAAGCGGCGCGGACAACGCCATTTCGGGATAACGCAGGCTGGGCAGGCCCTGGGGCCCAAAGCGCAGGTAGTTCTGCCACCATTGATCGAGCTCGAGCGCACCTTGAGCAAGCGGCGACAGGCTGTCGGCGGGGATGCCGATCTGGTGCTGCTGAACCAGCCGGTGAAACTGGATGCCCAGCTGCAAGTGGCGCTCGTGCTCCAGGGCCGGGTCGGCCACGATCGCGGGCCAGGCGAGTTCCTTCACGTAGCGCAGCAGGAAGCGACGCTTGCAGTCGGAAAAATCCTGCAGCGCGCCCTGGCTAAAGTGAAAATCCACGGGCAATTCCATGCGCGCTACTCACCCCTTTGCTTTCCAAAACGCTTGCAGCGCCACCAGCGGCAGCGAAGCGGTCTTCTTGGCCGCCTCGCGCTGTCCCGTGTTCCAGGTGATCACCAGCTCACGCCGTGCCCGCGTGATGCCCACGTAGAGCAAGCGCAGCCGCTCCGCCGCGTAGTCCAGCCGCGCCCGTTGCGAGGCCAGACCCTCTTGCCACGGCGCATTCCCCTGCTCCGTTGCCATCGCGCGCGCCCATTCCAGCTGCGCGCGCGCTTCGGCGTCGAGGTTCAACCGGTCGCGGATGAACCAGGGCTCGAAGATGTACTCATCATAGGCCATGGCCGAAGGGAAGTCGTAGGTGTTGACCGACATCAAATACACGCGGTCCCACTCCAAGCCCTTGGCCCGGTGCATGGTGGTGACCACTGCCATGCCCCGGTATTTCTCCGGATCGAAGCCCACGTCGTCCGCGCTCAGGCCCAGGAAGCGCCGCTCGTTGGTGGCGATCACCTTCAACTCCTCGCTCAGTTCCGCCAGGCGCCATGCGGGGTTCTGGGTGCTGGCCCGCTTGAGCAGAAGCGCAAGCTTGTGGGTCAAGGCAAGCTCCGCCGGCTCGCGGAACAGGTCCTGCCCCAGCGACAGCAATAGCTGGTCCACCGGCAGCAGCGCGGCCGCCTGCCAGCGGCGGATCACATCGCGGAATTCCTCCAACAGGTCGCGCAGGTCAGGCTCTGCTTCAAGCTCCTTGGGCGGCAAGGTATCGAGCCAATCCCGCTGCAGCTGCGGCCAGAGGTAGGATTCCACCTGCGCGCAGCCGTGCAGCAGCTTGGCGATGCGGCCCACGCGCGCCTTGGCTTGTTCGTCCTCCCGGTCCGCCCGCCGCCAGACGCGAAAGGCCATGGCCAACAGCTTGGCGGATTTGGGGTCGGCCAAGTAGTCGAGCAAATGGCTCAAGGCGCCCGCAGTCTGGCGCGTGGACACCGTGCTTTGCAGCAGCTCGACGTGCTCGATCTTGCGCTTGCGAAGCGCCTCGCCGAGCTTGAACCCCCGCTCGTTGCGCGGCACCAGCACCGCCACCGTCTGCTGCGGATGCGCGCTCAGCCAGCGCTCCAGCGAATCTGTGATCGCCTTGATCTCCCCGTCCGGGCTGTATGCCTGCTCGACCAGGTGAATGCCCTTGGGGTCGTCCGGGGGGTTGGGCTGCGGATCGCCGGGCGGGGTGGGTTCGATGCGGGGCTCTGCCAGGGCATGGCGCACTTGCGCGGTGGGGTGTTCGCGCTGCGCCCAGTCGATCAGGTGATTGGCGAGCTGGATGATGCTCAAGCTGGAGCGCCCCGAGTTGGGCAACGCCACGGCTTTGACGCCTGTCCTTGCGGAAAAATCCCGCAGGAATTTCGGGTTGGCCGTAGTGAACGTCTCGTAGATCGCCTGGTTAGGGTCTCCCACTCGCACCCAATTGCCGCCCGGCCCCGCCAGCAACTCCAGGATGAACTCCTGAAGCTGGCTGCTGTCCTGGGCTTCGTCCTCCAGGATGAAGGGCCAGCGCTGGCGCAAGCGCTCCAGGTACTGCGGGTCCGCCTCCAGCGCCTGGCACGCCAGGCGGATCAGGTCGTCGAAATCCACCGCGCCCCGGTACGCGAGCGCGCGTTGGTAATCCTCAAAGATCTCATAGCACATCTGCGCCAAGTGCAGCTCACGATCGGCTGCAGCCACGTGTGCGGCCACGTCAGTGGGGGACAAGCGCAGGTCCTTGGCCCGCTTGCTGAAGTTCCTGGAAAAATTCTTGAGCGTGGCGGGCCACTTCTCGCGCACCACCTGGGCGCGCTTGGCTTCCTTCAGCGTGGGGCTCAAGTAGGGGAGCGCCGCGTCGGGGTGACCGCGCACGTACGCCTGCACCACGTCGTCCAGGATCGCGTCCCCTTCGCGCTCGTCCACGATCTGGAACTGATCCGACAGCCCCACCAGTCCGGGCCGCTCGCGCACGATGTCGTGCGCCAAGCCGTGCAGCGTGCGCACCTGGTAGCCCACCTTGGGCAGCAGGCCCCGCTCGCGGATCAGGTTTCCGATGCGGCTTTGGAAGTTCTCCACCGTGGAGTTGGTGAGCGTGACGATCAGCACCTCCTGGTCGTCGCCCAGTTGGGCCCCGGCCACCAGCTGCGCCGCCAGGTGCGAAAGCGTCATCGTCTTGCCGCTGCCGGGCACGGCCAGGATGCCCATGAACCCGCCCCGATAGTCGAGCACCTCCTGCTGCGCGGGCCGGGGCTTAAACGTCATGGGCCTCCTCGCGCGCCATACTCTTGAGCACGCGCTGCAGGGCGCTCGCCAGCGGACCGCGCTGGTCCAGGCCCTGCTCGTCCAGCTCGCTCAAGCCCAGGTACACCCGCTTGCGACAGCGGCGCAGCAACCCGACCACAAGCCGGTGCAGAGCCGCCTGGTTGGCCTCGACCTCGTGCTTGTCCGTCCAGGGCGTTCCCGCTTCCCAGCGACGGCTGAGCACGTGAGGATGGGTCAAGGGTTGGAAGATGCGCTCCCACCAACCGACGCTGCTGACGTTGAGCCAGAACTGGTGATCCACCGGCCGGTTGGCCAGCAAAAAGGTGTGGGCCGGCGCCAGCAGCACTGCGTTTTGTTCCTGCGATTTCCAGCTTTCCAGGTACTGCGCGGCGATGACGCCGTCGCGCACCAGTTGGAAATACTCCTGCCCGATGGGGGCGCCTTGCTCCGCCGGGCGCTCCTCGACGACCTGTCTGAACTTCTCGATGGATTCGATCAAGTTAGCCGCCACCCTGGCCGAGTCGAAGTTCCCGTGAAAGCCGTAACCCAGCTGAGACAGCACCTCGCCGAACAAGCGCCGGATGCAGTGATCCAGCGGCTCGCTCTTGCGCAAGCGATAGTCCTTGAGCCAGATGCGCAGCCCCTCGTAGCGGCCGCCCAGCAGGTAGGTGACGCGCTCCTGCATGGCGCCCTTCAATTGATCGAAGCTCAACAGCACCGGGCCGCCCTCCTCCAGGCGGTACAGCGTCTCGGCCAGCAGCTGGGCGCGCACCAGGTCCAGGTCGGCGATGCTTTGCTGCAGTGCGTAGGCCACGTCGAAGGCCGCGGGCGGAAAGCCCCAACTGGGGTGGGCCAGGCTGGCCCAGGTGAGCAGGCAGCGCGTGGCCGGCTCCTCCAGCAGGGAGCGCGAGGGGCGGTGCGATTGCACCGGGATCTTCTCCGCTTCCAGGCGATGGCGGATGGCAAAGCGCAGCGCGTCCGACAGGAAGGGCGCAAGGATCACGATCTGGCCGGGCTCGACCGCCTCTTCCTGAATCAGGCGGCGGATCTCCTCTACTACCCCGTCCACCATCTGCGGCTGGTAGCGGTGGTATTCGAACTTGAGCGCCTTGCGCGCGCCGGCGTGGTCGCCCGCAGGCGAGGGTTTGCCCAAAAC
>DATCIV010000259.1:0-9852 GCA_036507575.1 Candidatus Bipolaricaulota bacterium
TGCCCCGCGCCAAATAGCTGTAGAGGTGGGTGTGGGCGTTGACCAAGCCGGGCATCAGCAACTGACCTCGGGCGTCGAACTCCTGTTCCCGCTTGACGGTTTTTTCATCCAGCTGCGCCAGCGGCCCCACGGCCTCAATCACCCCGTTCTTGACGCTGACAAAGCCGCGCTCGATGAGACGGCCGTCGTTGGTCCAGATCCTTGCGTTCTTGATGAGCAACACGTTGCCTCCCTACCCGCATACAAGTGTGTCCCATGATAGCGCGGGCTCCTTGGTTCGTGCACGGCGGAGCCTCTTCCATGAAGCTTGACAGCGCCGGTGCGCCACGGATACCTTCAAGCCACAACCATCTCTTGCCAAAAAGGGGACATCGTGATTTCAGGGCTTCCAGCGCGCGGGCAAGTGCCCTTCGAGTACACGTGGGACACCGGCAGCGTTTTCTCATCAGATCAAGCGTGGGAAGAGGAGATAGAACGCCTCGTGGCTGCGTTGCCGCAGGCGAGGGCTTTCCAGGATCGATTGGGGGAGAGCGCGGTCGTCCTGGCCGATTGGTTCGAGCTGGCGGAGCGCATCCAGCGCATGATGGAAAAAATCCGCCTGTACGCCTCCATGCGCCACCACGTGGACACTGCCGACCAGCAGGCGGCTGCCCAATACGACCGTGCCCGCAGCCTGCAAGCGCAGGTCGGCAGCGCGCTTGCCTTCGCAGAGCCGCAGTTGCTTCAAGTGGGCGCCAATACCTTGAGGCGCTGGGTCCAGCAAGAGCCGCGCCTGGCGCACATGGGCCATTACGTGGATCGGCTGGAGCGGCGAAAGGATCACGTGCGCTCGGCGGAGGTGGAGGGGCTGTTGGGCCAGGTGATGGACGTGTTCAACACCGCCACCGCCATCCACGGCGTCCTGTCCGACGCGGACTTGAGCTTCTCACCGGCCCGGGGAGCCGACGGCACTGCGGTGGAGATCGGCCAGGGCAGCATCAACAAGCTTTTGATCAGCCCCGACCGCGCCCTGCGCCGCAGCGCATGGGAAAACTACGCCGACGGGTACCTGGCCTTCAAGAACACCCTGGCCAACTGCATCGCCACCGGCGTTAAGCGCGACGTGTTCCTGGCGCGCTCGCGCGGCTACGGCTCCTGTCTGGAGGCGGCGCTTTCGCCTCAATCCATCCCGGTGGCCGTGTTTGAAAACCTCATTGCAGCGTTCAAGAAGCACCTGCCGACGTGGCACCGCTATTGGCGACTGCGCCGGCGCGCCTTGGGGGATGACGCCCTGCACGTTTACGATGCCCGCGCGCCGTTAAGCAAGAAAACCTCGCCCGTGTCCTTCGCCCAAGCGGTGGGCTGGATTTGCGAGGGCATGAGCCCTCTGGGTACGGAGTACGTCGACGTGATGCGCAAGGGGGTGATGGAACAGCGTTGGGTGGACATCTATCCGAACAAGGGCAAGCGCATGGGCGCGTTTTCCACCGGCGTGCAGGGGGCCCATCCCTTCATCATGATGAGCTACAGCGACAATTTGCTGGGTTTGAGCACCCTGGCGCACGAGCTGGGCCACTCCATGCACTCCTATTACACGTGGAAAACCCAACCGCAGGCGTACGCGTCCTATTCGCTGTTCGTGGCCGAGGTGGCGTCCAACTTCAACCAGGCGCTGGTGCGCGCCCACCTGCTGAAGACCCAGGATGATGCGGGGTTCCAGCTTGAAGTGCTGGAGGAGGCCATGGCCAACTTCCACCGCTACTTCTTCATCATGCCGACGCTGGCGCGCTTTGAACTGGAAATACACCGGCGCGTGGAGGGCGGGATGGCCCTGACCGCGGACGACCTCATCTCGTTGATGGCCGACCTGTTCGGCGAAGGCTACGGCGCCGAGGTGAAAGTGGATCGAGAGCGGGTGGGCATCACCTGGGCGCAGTTTGCCACGCACCTGTACTCGAATTTCTACGTGTACCAGTACGCCACGGGCATTTCCGGGGCGCACGCGCTGGCGCAACGGGTGTTGGACAAACGTAGCGAAGCTGTCCAGAGCTATTTGGGCTTCCTCAAAGCGGGCGGCTCGCAGTATCCTTTGGATGCACTGTGTGCGGCGGGCGTCGATCTGGCCTCGCCTGCTCCGGTGGAACGCGCGTTTGAGGTGTTGGCCGGTTACGTGGATCGGCTGGAGCGGTTGCTGTCAGCGGTGTAGCATCACACATGCCCCCGTGTTACGGGAGGCGACGTAAAGCAAATCGGGTGGTTTTCTTGCAAAATGGCTTTGTCCTGCTATAATAAACGCGATTGGGGGCTGGCTTCATGGACTTTATACCAGAATACCCTCTCACTTCCAAAAGCGTCCGCCCGGCTTGTACCCTACGGCGCCAAGGCGCCTGCCTTGAAGCGCTTAGGCCCTTTTGTGAACCGAGCCTCCCTCGTTCACCAAAGGGAACTCCACTCTCTTAGGTCACCAACCGAAAGTGGTCCGACTGGGCGGACGCTTTTGGCTTGGTATCACGGTGCAATCCCTATGTGCCGGCGAACTTGCCGCATCGTTTGCGAGGCCTGCGCTTGCGCGCGCTGTGCGCCGCGCGCCAAGATGTGCTGTACCCGGTCGAGGCCAAGTTCCTGCCTGCGCTTGCGGATGGGGGCCAGCGCCTTCATCAGGTGTTCGTACACGGCTTCCTTGAGCGCGACGTACTTGAGCTTGCCCTCTTGGTACTGAGCTTTCAGGGCGTCGCACACGGACTGCGGCGCGGCCAGTTGCAACAACAGGAACAGCCCTTTGACCCCCGGTCCCATCTCCCCGCCCTGGGGACCTGCGTCGGTGACGGCGCTCTTGATTTTTTCATACAGGCTGTTCTCCGGCTCGAACAAACTGATGGTGTGTTTGGGTCCCAGGCTCTTGGACATCTTCACCGTGGGGTCGGCCGTGGACATGATGCGCGGGGCAGCGGTGTGAAGCGTCTCTGGCTCCTTAAAATACTCGCCGTAGCGGCTGTTGAAGCGCCGCGCGATGCGGCGGGTGAGCTCGACGTGCTGATCCTGGTCGTCGCCCACCGGCACCACCGTGGTGTGATACATCAGGATATCGGCGGCCATCAGCACGGGGTAGTTGAACAGCCCGGCGCTGACGAACTCGGCGCCTTCGGACTTGTCCTTGAACTGGGTCATGCGTTGCAGGTCTCCGTAAGAGGTGAGGCAGTTCAGCACCCAGGCCAGCTCGGCGTGTTCCGGCACTGCCGATTGCACGAACAGGGTGCTGCGCTCGGGGTCAATGCCGCAAGCCAGCAGGTCAGCCGCCATGTTAAAGGTGCGCTGGGGGAGCTGGCGGGGATCGTAGTCCTCGGTGATGGTGTGGTAGTCCACCAGACAGAAGAGACACTCGTACTCCTGTTGCAGCTTGACCCAGTTGACGATCGCGCCGAAGTAGTTGCCCAGGTGCGGGCTTTCGGCTGTGGGCCGAATGCCGGAGAAGACTTTGCCCTTGCTCATATCTGGTCACCCTCCACAAACCCTTGTTACATCATGCTCAAGCGATCTCCGGTTAAAGATCTGGAAACGGTTGGCTTGCTACCGGTTGTGCCCGTCGCAGGAAGCGGTACAGCACCGCTCCGGCCACAAACCCGCCGATGTGCGCCATGACGGCCACTCCCCCGCCTGCGCCCGAGGACAGCAAGGCGCTCAGCACTTGCCCCGCAAACCAAATCCCGAGCACGATCAGGGCGGGCAATCGGATGAACTGGATGAAGAAGATGATGGGCACCAGCGTGAGCACCCGCGCGTGAGGAAACATGAACAGATACGCCCCCAGCACGCCCGAAATGGCCCCGCTTGCCCCGATCATGGGGATCGGGCTGTGGGTGTCCATCAAGGCTTGTGCAAAGGCGGCGGCCAGGCCGCAGAGCAGGTAAAACCCCAGGAACTTCCAGTGCCCGAAGGAGGCTTCCACGTTGTCGGCGAAGATCCACAGATACAGCATGTTGGAGCCCAGATGGAACAGACTCCCGTGCATGAACATCGAGGTGAACAGCGTTTGCCATGCGGCCGACGAGGTTTGCAACACCGTTTGCACCAGCGAGCCTGCGAACGAGTACGCCGGGCAGCCGCCAAACAGCTTGCAGGGGACCATGCCGTAGGTGTTGACGAACACCTCGTTTTGCGACAGCAACCCGAACCCTCGGCGCAATTGATCCGAAAACACCAGAATCTGCTCGCCGTTGGCCAGGCGCAGCACGCCTCCGTACACGTCGCTGGCCCGCCCTTCCAGCAACAGCTGGTACAGAAAGACCAGCACGTTCAACGCCAACAAGCCGTAACTGACGTACGGCACGATGCCGCTGGGCCGATAATCGCGAAGTGGAATCATGCAGGTCCTTATATACCCCATTTGGCTGAGGCTGACAAACACCATCGGCTTGAGGATGGCGCAGCCGCCGTGCTTGACAAGCGCTTGGTCTCCCCGTGTACAATTCTGCAACAGGGAGTCGAAGGGGGAAGCGGTGCAAGCCTATTTGCAGTTGTTGCAAAGCCTGTTGGAACACGGCGTCCGCAAAGAGGACCGGACGGGAACGGGCACCTTGAGTCTGTTCGGCCATCAGCTGCGCTTCGACCTGTCCCAAGGCTTCCCGCTGCTGACGACGAAAAAGCTGCACACGCGCTCGATCTTCCACGAGCTGCTGTGGTTCCTGCGCGGGGAAACCAACGTGCGCTCCTTGCGGGAAAACGGGGTCACGATCTGGGATGAATGGGCTGATGAGCGCGGTGAGCTGGGGCCGATCTACGGCTACCAGTGGCGCTCCTGGCCCACCTGCGACGGCGGTTTTGTGGACCAGCTGGGCCAGGTGGTCGAGCAGATCCAGCGCCAACCGCACTCCCGCCGTCTGATCGTCAGCGCCTGGAACGTCAGCGATCTGCCCAAAATGAAACTGCCGCCGTGCCATGTGCTATTTCAATTTTACGTGGCCCAGGGGCGCTTGTCCTGCCAACTCTACCAGCGCAGCGCGGATGTTTTCCTGGGCTTGCCCTTCAACATCGCCTCCTACGCCCTGCTGACGGCGATGGTGGCTCAGGCCACCTGCCTTGCGCCAGGGGATTTCGTGCACACGCTGGGCGATGTGCACCTGTACCTGAACCACCAGGAGCAAGCCAAGCTCCAGCTGTCCCGCCGGCCCAGGCCCCTGCCGAGCTTGAAACTTAACCCCCAGGTCAGGAGTCTGCTCGACTTCAAATACGAGGACATCGCGCTGGAAGGGTACGATCCACACCCCGCAATTCCTGCGCCGGTGGCCGTGTGATGGTTGTTTCCTTGATCGTGGCCATGGCACACGACCGCGTGATTGGGCGGGGAGGGAAAACCCCTTGGCGCCTGTCGGCCGATCTACGGCGCTTTCGCAAACTCACCATGGGCAAGCCCATCATCATGGGGCGCAAAACCCACGAGTCCATCGGCAAGGTCTTGGATGGGCGGCTGAACATCGTGCTGACCCGCAACCCAGAGTACGCTGCCCCCGGCTGTCGGGTCGTGCATTCGGCTGACGCGGCCCTTGAGGCCGCAGCCGAGGCCCAGGAGGCGATCGTCATCGGCGGCGCGGAGGTCTACGCCCTGTTCCTGCCCTTGGCAGATCGGATGTACCTCACCTGCGTCCAGGCGCATGCAGCGGGGGACGCGTTCTTTCCACGATGGAACAGCGATGAGTGGGTGGAACGCCACGGCGAAGACCACGGCGCCGATGCGGCCAACCCTTCCCCCCATCGCTTCAGCATTCTGGAGCGAAAGGGTTCCCCATCCAGCGTTGCGTGAACTACAGCCCCATCGCAGCGGTGTGCGCTAAGATGCAACAGAAAAACGCTTGTCCACAAGGGGTGGGGGAATTCCCAGGGCCGGCGAAGGAGGCGGAATGGCTCGCAACGTGACCCACCTTGCGATCGTGTTGCTGTGTCTTGCCTTTGCTGGTTCGGGAGTTGCTCTGGCTCAGGAGGCGCAGCTCATCGTCGAGGTGACCACCGACAAGGCTCTGTATCAGCCCGGCGAGGTGGTGACGGTGACGGTGAGAACATTCGTGAACGGCGAGCCCGCCCCGGTCACCATCGCCTCCGCGCAAGTGACCGTCACCTTGCCCAACGGAAAAACGGTGTACAGCGACATTCGCCCCGATTTTCACAGGGTCAGCCCTGGCGTTTACCGGGCGGTGGGGCAGGTCAACGCCCCGGGTGTGCGTCAGGTGGACGTTGTCGCTTCCATTGAGCAGAAGGTGGGGTGCAAGTGCCAGGTGAAGGTGATCAAGAGCCAGGGCGTCACCGCGTACGCCGTCGAAAGTTTGCCGCTGAGCGTTGCGATCTCTGCAGACCCGCTGGCCCCTTCCGTGTGCGACCCGATCACCGTGAAGGTGACGCTGAACCGAGCCGCTTTCGTGCGCCTGCTTGCCGTTTACCCGCACGGGGTGCAGCGCGAATTGGTCGTCCCCGGCTGGCTGGAAGCCGGAGAGCATTGGATCAAAATCCAGCCCAGGGAATTCTTCGACGTAGGTCCTTTGACCTTCAAAGCCATCGCAAGCGACGGCTACGGGCTATCGGCCGAAGCCGCGGTGGAACTGCTGCTGGGCTACGGGGTGTGCGACTGCTAGCGCACGTGTAGCTCGTCAATGACCGCTTTCTCATCTTGTATACTTCGTACCGCTTCGTAGGGGTGGCTCTGCCAGCTGCCAGGCCTGCAAAGCCGGCCCTACAAAATCATGGTGCTGGCGTCTTGGGGAGGGGGTAGTGTGCCGCGGCGAGGTTTCATCGGGGTTTGTGGCTTTCTGCTGCTGATCTGCCTTGCGCTCGTTGCCCGTTCCAGCGAGCGCTGGCTGCTGGTGCAAAGCGAGCATCTGTGGGTGGGGGTTCGCAGCGACCTGCCCGAAAACTTCTTGCAAGGCCGCGACACCCTGGACGCGTTCCGCGACCGTTTGCTGGTCACCGCCGAGCAGCTTGACCAGGACTTCCAGCGCGTGGAGCGCGCGCTACGGACCGAGTACGCGGTGGAGCGCTATGGGCGCGTCCCGGTGTTGCTGTACCCCGACCTGGACGCTTATCAACAAGATGCAGAGTGCCTCATTTGCGCCGCCCATGTAGGTCCGCTGCTTGCCGAGTTGCCCGACGTGCAGGAAACGCTGGATTTTGGAGCACACCTCAACCTGGACAGCACCGAGAGCACGATACTGCACGAGTTCACCCACGTCGTTGACTTTGCCATGATTGATCATCAGATTTTTCCCGTTTGGTACGAGGGACTGGCCTCCTACATAGGAGACGGGCTGCAGGGGGGCAAGGGGCGCGCCTTGTTGAACCTCCTGCCGCAATATCTGAAGCTATACCAACAGCTGCACCCGCTGCAGTTGCAGGATTACTTGACTTTCCCCGCGTATGGGCGCTGGACGTACAACCTGGGAACCCAGCTGATTGACATGCTGGTGCAGCGAGCGGGGATGGATACGTTCATGGCGTTTTATCGTGCGCTGGACCGACCTGATTCGCAGGCATACGACGCCCTATTGGGGCGCTTTTATGGCGTAGGGCTTGACCAGTTGCAGCGTGAATGGCAGGCGCAGTTGGACCGGACTGCCATCACCGAGGAGGGCCAACGGGCTTTTCGCTTCAAGATGGATCAGGTGGTGGTGCGCTGGACGTACCTGCGGCCCTTGCTGCGGGACCCTCAAAGGCTGTCTCAGGCCTATTTTAACCTATGGCGGGAGGGCAGGTTCAATGCCGAAGAAGCCCGGTTCATGCGAGAATATCTGCAGGATTTCCAGAACATGCTTGCGACGCCGGATGCAGTGGAAGCCGTGCTGCAAAACGTCCCTCAATTGAGGTCCTATGTGCTGACCTATGCGCAAAGTCCCCTGAAGCAAAATGAGCTGATCCAGGCCCTGGAGGGCCTGCAATCTGCTTGCAGCGGATCGGCAGAACCGTGCGCTTTAGCCTATTTCAACATCATCCACGCGTTTATACGCTGGGAGTGATCTTGAGACGCATGCTGCGCGCTTCTACAATCCGTACACGATGAAGATCGCGGTGGACGGCGTTGCCGGCGTGGGCAAGAGCACGATTGCGCGGCTGCTGGCCAAGCGTTTGGGGATCCTGTACGTCAACACCGGGGCCATGTATCGGGCCGTGGCTTGGGGGCAGCAACGGGACCTCAGCCTGGAGGACATCCACATCCAGGTGCAGGGGGAGTCCGTCTGGGTCAACGGGTGCGACGTGACTGACCAGCTCTACAACGGCGCCATCGATCAACTGGCCTCGCAGTTGGCCACCCAGCCGCGCGTGCGCGAGAAGCTCATCGCCTTGCAGCGACAAATCGCCCGCGATCAGGACGTGGTGATGGAGGGGCGGGACATCGGCAGCGTGGTCTTGCCGGACGCCGACTTGAAGCTGTATTTGACGGCGTCGCTTGCGGAGCGGGCGCGGCGCCGTTCGCGCCAACGTGGAGAACAGGAGGAAGCCGCTGTGCAAGAGGAGCTTTCCGAGCGCGATCTGCGCGATGGGCAGGGGTTTGGACGGACCGCGGCGCAGGATGCGGTCTGGTTGGATACGGAAGGCATGGATGTGCACGCCGTGGTGGAGGAAGCGATACGACACTTGAAAAAAAGCAAGGGTGTGAGTACCCTTTGAGCCAGGCGCTGGTGAGCGTTGCCAAGCAGTGGTTCTACTGGTTCACCGTATGGGTGCTCTCAGCGCTGGTCAAGGTGCTGTTTCGCGCACGTTTTGCCGGTCGAGAAAACATCCCTGTGCAGGGAGCCATCGTCGTCGCTCGCCATACCAGCTACTGGGACGTTCCACTGACTGCCGTCGCACTCCAGTGGCACCGTCGCGTCACGTTTGTGGCGCGACGCACCCTGCAGCAGGAACATCGGCTATTGAGGCCGTTTATCCGTGCATATGCAGTTTCCGTGGACCGCGAGCATTTTCACGCAAGCGACTTCAAAAACGTGCTCCGGGCGATCCGGGAGAACCACTTGGTGGCGATCTTCCCAGAGGGGACGATCCAGCAGACGGGGCAGGTGTATCCAGGGGTGATCCGGTTTGCGGAGCTGACGGGCCGCCAGTATCTGCCGGTGCGCTTCCTGGCGCGCCGGGGACAGTACCCGCCGCCCACGTTCCTAGGCCTTCCGGCGCTGACCGTGGTGGTAGGCAGGCCCTTTACGCTCAAGGACCTCGAGTTTGACCTGCGGGGGGATGAGGTCAAGGAAGAGCGCGTGCAGCGCTTGGCCGAATTGCTGATGCGGCGTGTCGATACGGCAGAACCGGCCTGACCTGCCCGACCGCAAGGCCATGGCGCGGATCGCATCCAGGGTCGGCACATGTTATCATATCCAGACCCTAGGCTTGGTCATAGAGGAGTGGGCTGCAGTGCAAACACGCTCAAGGTCGCCCTTGGCCCGGGACGACCGCGAAAAAAGACCGGACAACGCAATCGAGCAAACAAGTGGGTGAGGCTAATGACGAATAACAAGAGCATGGGAGAATGGTTGGAGCTGGGCAACGTGCAAACCTATGCCCGCGGCGACATCCTTCAAGGCAAGGTGCTGCAGGTCAACGACAACGGCGTGCTGGTGGATATCGGCTACAAATCCGAGGCCATCATGAAACTCGAAGAGGTGGCGCCGTTTCGTCAGCGACAGCTGCAATCGGGCGATTCCTTGGATGTGTTGGTCACCTACATCGACGAGGACGAAGGCACCGTCTACGTGTCCGAGAAGATGGCGATCTACGAAAAGCGCATCGGGGAGCTGGAGATCGCGTTTCGCAAGAACCAGCCCGTGAGCGGCGTCATCGAAGGCGAGGTCAAGAACGCCGGATACCACGTCAACTTGATGGGCGTGCGCGCGTTCTTGCCTG
>DATCIV010000260.1:0-2730 GCA_036507575.1 Candidatus Bipolaricaulota bacterium
GGTAGCGGCGGAAGAAGACGACTGCTTCATGGGCCAAAAGGCGGAGAGCGCTTGCTGTTAGCAGCTGCGCGAGCGCCACTTATGATAAGACTCATAAACTCCTGTGACGCAAATCATGGGTAGGACAGCCAATTTCGCTTACCTTCATCTTCAGGGTCATCATTTAATTCGCTGACAGGAGGAAGACGTGAGGTATACGTGGGGAGGGCGGCCATGCACGCGCACCTGAGCCGTCTCCCCGGGGGCGTGTCCCCCGTTCTCCGCAGCACCCTAAGCAAGCCTGTTCTGGTCCGGCCGTCGATTCTCTCACCTCTTTCCACCGACTCTGTGCACCACAAACGGTTCCCGCGCTCCTTGTCTGAAGGGAGGGGTTCATGCGGCAAATTGTGAACCTTCCCTTCGAGGTCGGAGACCTCCTCGATGTCGGTTCGGTAAAGCCCAACCCGGGACAATTTCAGAGCCTGCTCCTGAAGGAGGCGTGCTTCCTGGCGTTCCTCCTTCGCGTCTTTTTACCTAGTACGTCGCCACCATGGTTTTTGTAGGGCTGGCTCTGCCAGCCGACGTGCCAGAAGGCCGGCACAGCCGGCCCTACAAGAATAGACGGACAACGTCATCGTGGTGAAAGTACAAGTCTCAAGAAACGTGAAAAGGAGGTTTCAACGTGATCACCACTCACACGCCGGGACGCATCAACCGGCGGCAATTCCTCAAATATGCGGGAGGAGCCGGCGCCTGCGTCTTTGCGGGGTCGCTGCTCAACTCGCGGGCCGCGCTTGGCCAGTTCGCCGGCAAGCGGCTGCGCGTGGTGGGCTGGTCCGGCCCCTACGCCGAGGACATCCAACGCGTGTTCGGCGACTCGTTCGAGCGCAAATACGGGGCCAAGGTCGAGCTGCGCGGCGGCTGGATCGAGATGGTGGACCTGATCGTGGCCGCGCCGGCCAACGATCCGCCCTTCGACCTGACCGTCGCCGACGGCCAGTTGCTGCTGCGCGGCATGGGCGAGGGCACCTGGCTGCCCATCCGCTACGAGAATGTCCCTAACTCAAAGGACGTTTTCCAAGCGTATTGGGACTTCGACAAGCTCGACTCGCGCGATTCCCAGTACGGCGCACCGTTTGGCTTCAGCCACATGCTGACCGGCTGGAACAAAGAGGTCTTCCAGTTCACGCCGGATTCCTGGCACGACTACTGGCGGCCCGAGGTCCAGGGCACGATCGCGTTGGACCAGGGCTATTGGGATTTCCCGGTCGCGGCCGCCGCGTTCCACGTGGCGCAAGCAACCGGATATCCCAACATCCAGTCCATGTATCACGCCGACGGGCTGGACGCCATCATGAAGGCGATGGCCGAGCTGGACGTGGCGCTGTGGTACGGCGGCGGAGCGGATTGCGTCGCCGCCCTGGAGCGGGGCGACGTGGACTTCGCCGAGACCTATCTGCAGGACATCTGCACGCTGTCGCAACGCGACCCGCGCTTCGACTACGTCATCCCCAAGGAGGGCACCGTCGGCTACGTGGACTATTACAGCGTGGTGCGCGGCACGCCGGAGCGCGACCTGGCCGAAGCCTTCATCAACCACCTGCTGGACCCCGAGTTCCAGTCGGAGTTCTCCAGAGTGCAGTACTACTGGCTGTCCAACGCCAAAACCGTGATCGATCCGGACCCGAGAAAAGCGTTCATCCCCAGGACCAACGAGGAAATCGCCCGCTTGGGCTTGGATTTCGACCAGGACTACCTGGTGGCCAACTGGTCCATGATCGAGGAGCGCTTGAAGCGCGAGGTGTGGAACAAATGAGAACCTCGAGTGAGAGGTCACCATGGGACAACTGGCGCTGATCAACGTGTCCAAGGAGTTCGGGGGCAAGGCCGTGGTCAAGGACCTTTCTTTAGAGGTGGAGCAGGGGGAGTTCCTGTTCGTGCTGGGCCCCAGCGGGTGCGGCAAGACCACGTTGCTGCGCATGATGGCCGGCCTGGACCACCCCACGCGCGGGCGCATCGTGCTCAACGGCCGGGTGGTCAACGGCCTGCCCACCTACAAGCGCAACACCGCCATGGTGTTCCAAAGCTGGGGGCTGTTCCCGCACAAGACGGTGTACGACAACGTCGCCTTCGGCCTGCGCATGCGCGGCCTGCCGCGCCCCGACGTCAAAAGCCGCGTCGAGCAAACGCTGCATTTGGTCGAGTTGGACGGCTATCAGCACCGCATGCCCCATCAGCTCAGCGGCGGCGAGCAGCAGCGCGTGGCCCTGGCCCGCGCCCTCATCGTCGAGCCCGATGTGCTGCTGCTGGATGAGCCCTTCAGCAACCTCGACCACCGGCTGCGCCAGCAGATGCGCCTTGAGCTGTGCCGCATCCAAAAGAAACTTGCCGTCACCTCGGTGTTCGTCACCCACGACCCGCAGGAAGCCCTGAGCATGGCCGATCGCTTGGTCATCATGCGCCAGGGCCGGCTGGAGCAGGCCGGCACCCCATTTGAAGTCTACCAGCACCCGCGCTCCGAGTTCGTCGCCGGCTTCACCGGCGAGCTGAACCTGTTCTTCGGCACGGTGTCCGGCGCCGACCACCCGCGCCATGCGGTGGTCACCACGCAAGAGCGGTTGTCCATTCGCATCCCAAAAGAAAGTGTTCTGGAGGAGGGCCAGGTCGTCAGCGTCTCGGTCAGGCCCGCGCAGGTGGAATTTCTGAATGGAAATGCAGCGTCAAAGCCCAACGCGTTCGGCGGGGCCATCT
>DATCIV010000261.1:0-2127 GCA_036507575.1 Candidatus Bipolaricaulota bacterium
AGATCCTCAGCTACGAGCAGGTCGCCAAGGCCTTGCAAGCAGATACAGCGCGTACATTCAGGCACACGATTGATTGCCCACCTAAGGATATCTGTATAAATAGATTGACACAGACTCAAAAAGAGAGAGGGGATCTTCGGAAGAAGGAGCGGATGATTTGAGGGCGGCGTCGGAGGCGGCGCAGGGCCCGACGGATACTCTGCTCGAGGACTTTCAGGTTGGGCGGGCACTGTCCGGCGAGGGCGTGCTGTTTCATCCAGGCCCACAACCCCTCGTCGGGATTGAGTTCTGGGGCGTAAGCGGGCAGACGGTACACCCGCAGGCGCGCGGGGTGTTCGAGCAGCGCCGCCCGGGTCTTTTTCGAGCGGTGGGCGTTCAACCCGTCCCAGAACAGGAAGATCGTGCCCGGAATCCGGCGCAGCAGGTGGCGGACGAAGGCGATGACTTGCGGGCTGGCGATGGTGCCCCGCACCAGACGGAGATAGGCGTGCGGCTTGGGGGTGAGGGCCGAGATGGCCGACAGCTTGGGCCAGTTGAAGCAGTGGTAGAGAAACGGCGTCTGGCCGCGCGGGGCCCACGTTTTGCAAGGGGTGGGCAGCAGCGAGAAGCCGCTCTCGTCGAGGAAGACCAGCGTGGCCTTCAGGCTTTGGGCTTTTTTTTCAAGCGCGGCCAGGTGTGTTGCACCCAGCGCTGGATGGCCGCTTCGTCGCGTTCGCGAGCGCGGCGCGCGGGCTTCTGCCAACTCCAGCCGAAGCGGTGCAGCAGGCGGCAAACATGATCGCGATCATAACGCACCCCGAAACGGCGCCCGATCAGATCGGCGACGCGCTGGGTGGTCCAGATCGGCGAAGAGAATCCGTAGGCCTCGGCTCCCTGCGCGAGCAGACGCGGCAGCAAGAGCATCTGTCGGCGGGCCAGCTTGGGCGGTCGTCCGGGGCGTGGGCGGCAGTGCAAGCCTGCCTCGCCGCGCCGTCGCCACTGCTGGGCCCAGACAAACACCGCTTGGCGGCTCACGCCGAGTTGCCGGGCAATCGCAGCGAGCGAATCTCCGCGCTGGAACAGAGAAGTCGCAGCCAGCCGCCGCTTCTCCATCGCGATCGCGTCTCGTCGGGGACGTACCGAGTGGTCGGCCATATGCCGACTCTACCCCAGAAAACGAGCCTGTCAATCTATTTATGCAGAAGTCTTTAGTGTTGTGTCCCGGAAACATGTTCACAAAGTCGCTCGATCTTTTTGAGAATAGAATCGGCCGTAGCGGTCCAGACGAAGGGACTAGCTTGGGCATTGTAGGTTCGGACGAAGCATTCGATTTTGGCCACGAGTTCTTTGACGCTGCCGAACGTGCCGCGGCGGATGGCCTTTTGCGTAATGATGTTGAACCAGATTTCGACCTGGTTGAGCCACGAGGCGTAGGTCGGGGTGAAGTGTACCTGATACCGAGGGTGCGCGGCCAACCAGCGCTGAACGCGAGGGTGCTTGTGCGTGGCGTAGTTATCCACGATCAGGTGCACGGCGAATCGGGCGGGCACCTGGGCGTCGATCTCCTGCAGAAAGCACAAGTACTCCTGGTGGCGATGGCGGTGCCGACACCGGCTGATGACCATGCCAGTGGCCAAGTTGAGAGCGGCAAACAAGGTGGTGGTGCCGTGGCGAACGTAGTTGTGGGTCACCCCTTCGACGTACCCCAGGCCCATGGGCAGCAGCGGTTGGGTGCGTTCCAAGGCCTGAATCTGGCTCTTTTCATCAACGCACAACACCACGGCTTTGTCCGGCGGGTTCAAATACAACCCCACGATATCCCGCACTTTTTCGACGAAGAAGGGGTCGTTGGAAAGCTGAAAGTGGCGCTGCCGATGGGGCTGAAGCCCGAACGCTCGCCAGATGCGGTGGACGGTGGTCTTGGAGAGGCGCGTCTGCGCGGCCAGCGCACGGCAACTCCCGTGCGTGCCCTGGTTGGGCCGAGCCCGCAGCGTCTTGCGAATCAGAGCTGCGACTCGTTCATCACTGATCGAGCGCGGGCGGCCGGGACGCAGCTCATCGTGCAGCCCGGAGAGGCCCTGTCGGAGAAAACGCCTCCGCCAGTGGCCGATGGTGACCGGGTTGAGGTCGAGCCGGGCGCCCAGGGCT
>DATCIV010000262.1:0-2308 GCA_036507575.1 Candidatus Bipolaricaulota bacterium
GTGAATCGCGGGGCTGAGGGCCGCCCCCACGTAGGTCAGCACGGCGGCGCCCAGCACGCGTTGCGCTGCCCGTCGCTCGTCGCGCTCGGTGATCGCCCGCGCCTGCTGCAGCAGCGCCAGCGCGCGACGATTGGCATCCAATTCCACCGGCAGGCTGCAAAGCATCAGCAGCAGCGCGCCCAAGTACAGGCCTCCGCCCCAAAGGGTCACGGCGTCGTTGCGCAAGAACCAGCCGACGAAGATCGCCACCAGCGAACCGCTCGCCATCCAGTGGCCCGCGGGCTGCAGGACCTGGCGCAAGCGCAGCGCCCAATACCGCTGGTGGTGCTGCAACGCGTGCCCCACCTCGTGAGCGGTCACCGCCAACGCGGACACCGACGTGGCGTTGGGGTTCGAGGTGTGCAACACCCTGGCTCGCGGGTCATAGCGGTCGTCCAGCAGCTTCTCGGTGACAGCCACGGTCACGTGCTTGAGTCCGGCTTCATCCAGCAATTGGCGTGCAAGAACGCGGGCGCTCACGCCGGTGGACGCCCGCAGGGTCGCGTAGCGATTGTAGGTGGTTTGAATGACCCCTTGGGCAACGGCACTGAAGATGAGCGCCAGGATCAGCGCCCACAAGATGAGCTCCAACGACACGAGAACAATGCCTCCTTGGTGCGCGCCTTGCAGTGTAAGGGCCACAACTTGCCGCTGTCAATGGCCAATTGAAAATGCCGCAGGCACACCGTATCGTAGTGCGCAACGTTTCTGGAGCGGGGAGGACGAATGATCCAGCGAACCCTGGGATGCGGCCAGCTTACCCCACAGCAGGTGGGAGAGACGGTGGCGTTGGCCGGTTGGATGCAGCGCCGACGAGACCACGGCGGATTGATCTTCGTAGATCTGCGCGATCGCTCGGGCATCGTGCAGCTGGTATTCCATCCCGAGAATGCAGAAGCATTCAAGGCGGCTGAGCGACTTGGCCGCGAGGACGTCGTGTGGGTGGAGGGCAGGGTGGTTGAACGCGGCCCGGAAAACGTCAACCCGGACCTTCCGACCGGGCAGGTCGAAATCAAGGCCGCCAAGATCACGCTGCTGAACCCTGCGTTGACGCCGCCCTTTTCCATCGAGGACGACACCTCTGCCGCCGAAAGCGTCCGCCTGGAATACCGCTACCTGGACCTGCGCCGCCACCCCATGCAGCAGGCCCTGCGGCTGCGGCACAAGGTGTTCCTGGATATCCGCACTTTCTTCGACCAGCAGGGTTTCTGGGAGATCGAAACCCCCACGTTCACCAAGAGCACGCCCGAGGGCGCGCGCGACTACCTCGTCCCCAGCCGCACGTTCCCCGGCAAGTTCTTTGCGTTGCCGCAGTCGCCTCAGCTTTACAAGCAATTGCTGATGATCGCCGGCATCGAGCGGTACTTCCAAATCGCGCGCTGCTACCGCGACGAAGACCTGCGCGCCGATCGCCAGCCGGAATTCACCCAGCTGGACATCGAGATGAGCTTCCTGCAGGACCCCGATGCGCTGTGGGCGCTGCTGGAGGAGATGATGGCTCGCCTCTTTGCGACCCACCTGAGCGTCAAGCTCCAGCTCCCGTTCCCGCGCATGCCGCACGCCCAAGCCATGGATCGCTTCGGTTCGGACAAACCCGACATGCGCTTTGGCATGGAATTGGTCGATCTGTCGCAAGCGGCCTCCGGCAGCCAGTTCCGCGTCTTTGCAGGCGCGCTTGCAGCGGGCGGCGTGGTCAAGGGCTTGTGCGTCAAGGGAGGCGCCGCTTACAACCGCAGCACGCTCGACAACCTGGAAGATTTGGCGAAGAGCAAGGGGGCCGGCGGCTTGCTCTGGGTCCGCCTCAGCGCCGAGGGCCCGCAGTCGCCGGTGGCCAAACACCTGGATGCCCCCACCCTGGAGCGCATCCGCACGGCGCTGGGAGCCAAGGAAGGCGATCTGATCCTGATCTGCGCGGGAGCGCGCGCGGTGGTCAACCCTGCGCTGGGACTGGTGCGGCTGGACGTGGGACAGCGCGATCGGCTGATCCAGCCGGGGTGGAAGTTCTTGTGGGTGCACGACTTCCCTCTGTTTGCCTGGGACGCTGAGGAGAAGCGCATGGCCAGCGAACACCATCCCTTCACCTCCCCGCGCCATGACGACATCCACCTGTTGCAGACGGACCCGCTGAAGGTGCGCGCCAACGGCTACGACCTGGTGCTCAATGGAATCGAGCTGGGCAGCGGCAGCATCCGCATCCACCAGCAGGAGGTCCAGTCGCGCATCTTCGAGTTGTTGGACATCTCGCCCCAGGACGCCGAGTTGAAGTTCG
>DATCIV010000263.1:0-2661 GCA_036507575.1 Candidatus Bipolaricaulota bacterium
TTCTCATGGGTCAACTCCCGGCGGTCGGCCAGCATCTGTAAGGTTTCTGTCAATTCCAACGCCACTGCATTTCTCCTTATGCAATCTAATAAACGCGTTGTCCATCCGTCTTCGTCCGCGATACCAACCATCCCAGCTTGCCCACATCGCCGACCACCTCCTGAAAAAGAAAAATGGACCGCGGGTCTTTCGACCCAGGTCCATGCAGGGGTTTCTTCCCTTCTCTAGCGATTGCTACAGAAGCCTACAAAACCCCTTTTTACCAATACCAATAATAGAAATCCCCACGGAAGGCGGCTGCAGTGCTGCTCGGTTTTGTGCTCCAAGTTCTTCTCAGCATCTTTTCCGCCTTCGTTATGGGTTGGGTAGATTATTAGCACAAAAACGAGCGCGTGTCAACCGGCAGGGGCCGTTGACACGGCCAACCCTCTGCCCTATAATCCCGCGCACAACTTAATCAACAGCCAAGAAAGAGGTGATCGGCATGAACTTGCGCGTGAAGGGTGATCACCTTTGGCTCGCCTTCCATCCTTGCTTCAGGTCATTCTACCTCTGTTTATCAAGCGTTAGTTGAAAACCCCGTCAGCGCGCTGCGCGTGCGGCCCATCCCCGTCAAGGACCCCTTTAGCTTCTACCAAGTGCTGAGGCCCCACTTCGACCAAAGCTTCATGCTGGAAAGCGCCCCCGGCTCGCAGCGCTTGGCCGAGTTCACCTTCTTAGGCTTCGGCCCCAGATTCCACATCGTTTTGGCCCGTGATGCCTTGTTCATTGACGGCAAGCCTGAGGGGACGAGTCACGACTTGTTGCCCCAATTGCGCCGGTTGCTCGAAGAACATCACATCGAAGGGTGTTCCGGCCTCAAGTACGTTGGCGGCCTGGTCGGCTCGATCGGGTACGATTACGTCCGCTGCCTGGAGCCCATTCCTCCTCACCCCAAGCCACACCCCTTTCCAGAGGTGGAGTTGGGCCTGTACCTGGACGGCGTCGTGTTCGACCACCGCGCCGATCAAGCCTTCTACTTCACACAGAGGGAAGATCGCGCTCCATTTCTCATGGAGCTGTTCGATCAGGGCGCCCCTCCCCCTGGAGAACCGTTTGCGTGCGGCCAGTTGCTCTGTGACTTCGATCAGGCGGGATTTGAAGAAGTCGTGCTCAAGGCCAAGGACGCGATCCGCCAGGGCGAGGCGTATCAAATCGTGCTCTCCCGCCAGCTTGAGGGGCTCTTCTCCGGCGACCCCTTGGAAGGGTACCAACGCCTGAGAGCCCAGCACCCTTCGCCCTACATGTACTTTCTCGACCACGGGCAGCGCGCCATCGCCGGGGCCAGCCCCGAGATGCTGGTGTCGGTGCAAGAGGGCACGGTGACCACCTACCCCATCGCGGGCACTCGCCCGTCGGGGCAAACCGAGGAGGAGCGCCGGCGGCTTGCACAAGACCTGCTTGCCGACGAAAAGGAGCGCGCCGAGCACGTGATGCTGGTGGACTTGGCGCGAAACGACGTGGGCCGCGTGGCCGAGCCGGGCTCGGTCCACGTGGCTCAGTACATGGCGGTGGAGCGCTTCGGCCACGTGCAGCACCTGGTCTCCTGCGTGCAGGGGCGACTGCGCTCAGGGCTGGACGGGTTCGACGCGCTCTTTTCGATCTTCCCCGCCGGCACGGTGAGCGGCGCGCCCAAGGTGCGCGCCATGCAGCTGATCGCCGGGTGGGAGCGGCGCGCGCGCGGGCCCTATGCGGGCGTGGTCGGCTATTGGTCGCTGAACGGCAACCTCGACACGGCGATTGCGATTCGCACCGCGTTCTTCAGCGGGGATCGCCTGTTCTTGCAGGCGGGCGCAGGGATCGTGGCCGACTCCGTGCCGGAGCGGGAGTTCCAGGAGACCGAGCACAAGCTGACTGCAATCAAGGCCGCCTTCGTCGGACGCCCAGCAGGTGCGCCATGAAGGTCGTCGTGATCGACAACTACGACTCGTTCACCTACAACCTGGTCCAATATTTAGGTCAGTGCGGCGCGCAGGTCCACACCTTCCGCAACGACCGGGTGACCTTGGCCGAGATTCGCGCCCTGGAGCCCGACGGCGTCGTGATCTCGCCGGGGCCGGGGCATCCGGGCAAGAACCCGGCTTGCCTGGGCGTAGCCGTCGAGGTGCTCCAGTCGTTGTCGCGCCGGCTTCCCACGCTGGGCGTGTGCCTGGGCTGCCAGGGCATCGGCGCGCTGTACGGCGCCCACGTCGTTCAGGCCCAAAAGCTGATGCACGGCAAGACCTCGCGCGTGCGCCACGCGGGCACAGGGGTGTTTGCCGGGCTATCTAGCCCTATGCAGGTGGGCCGCTACCACTCCCTGGCGCTGGACCCGGCCACGGTGCAAGGGGACTTGGAGATCACGGCGCGTAGCGAGGACGGCGAGGTGATGGGCATCCGGCACAGGCGCTTGCCGATCCACGGCGTGCAGTTCCACCCGGAATCCATCCTCACGCCGGAGGGGATGGGCATCATCAGGAACTTTCTAGCTCTGATGCGCTGAACGCTTCCTCTGTCCAGGGCGAAGTGAAACATCACCTCCGCTTGACAGCGGGCAAGGAGCATGGGCTGCCTCAGCGACGCCAGAGAGCGCACCACCGCAAATGCCGTGCAGCTGTTTCACTTGCCAAACACTGGACAGCG
>DATCIV010000264.1:0-7057 GCA_036507575.1 Candidatus Bipolaricaulota bacterium
AAGGCGCTTGCCGCATCCGGTGCAAGCGCCAATTCTTCCTGCGTGATGCCGGTGATCGTGGTAATCACCGGCGGCAGCGCTTGCTTGGGGCGAATCAGTTGCGAAACGCCTTCGACGGGGCGCCCGTTTCTGAACTGGACCGCTCCGAACTCGATGATCTCGTCCGTGATCGGGTGCAATCCGGTGGTTTCCAGGTCGACGGCGATGAACTCGTCCAGGCCCAAGCGGGCTAAAACGTCAGGATCCAGTGCCATGCTGTGCCACGGCCTGCGCGCGTGCGCGCACCAGCTTCTCCAGCTCGTCCACCAGCTCGTCCTCGGGCACGCGCTTGAAGGGTTTCCCATCGATGTAGATCGTGCCGGCCCCGTTGGCTCCGACCAGGCCGATGTCGCTGTGGAGTGCCTCACCCGGACCGTTGACCACGCAGCCAATCAGGGACACCCGCACCGGTGAGGCGACGTCGGTCAGGCGGGCCTCCACCTGCGACACGATCTTCTCGAGGTCGATCCCGATGCGGCCGCAGGTGGGGCAGGACGTGTACTGCACGCCTCGAAGGCGCTGGCCCACTGCGTTGAGCATGGTGTAGGCGGCGCGCACCTCGCGCACCGGGTCGCCGGTGAGCGAGACGCGCAGGGTATCGCCAATCCCCTCTTCCAGCAACGTTCCGATGCCGAGGGCGCTCTTGATCAACCCCGCATCGCCTGCGCCGGCTTCAGTCACCCCCAAGTGCAGGGGATAAGGGACTTGGTCTGCGATCAGCCGGTAGGAGGCGATCATGGTGGGCACGTCGGTGGTTTTCAGCGAGATGACGGTGTTCGAGAAGCCGTTGTCCTCCAGGATCTCGATCTCTCGCAAAGCGGTTGCCACCATCGCCTCAGGGGTGGCGCCCTCGTACTGCACCAGCAGGTCTTTGGGCAGCGAGCCTCCGTTGACGCCCACCCGGATGGGGACGCCCGCTCCTTTGGCGGCGCTCACGACTTCCTCGATCTTCTCGCGTTTGGTGATGTTTCCCGGGTTCAGGCGCAGCTTGTCCACGCCCTGGCGGATGGCCTCAAGCGCCAAGCGGTGGTCGAAGTGGATGTCGGCCACCAGCGGGATGCCGATCTTCGCTTTGATCTCGCCGAGCTTGTCTGCGGCGTCCATGTTGAGCACCGCCACGCGCACCAGGTCGCAGCCTGCGGATTCCATGCGCTGGATCTGGGCGACGGTGGCGGCGACGTCGCGCGTGTCGGTGTTGGTCATGGATTGGACCCACACCGGGTGGCCCGCGCCGACGGTGAGGTGTCGCACTCGGATGGCCTTGGAGGCCCTGCGCCGCTCTTGGATGGCCCTGGTTGGGTTCATGACTGAAGTCTATCCCAGGAATTTGAGCAGATCAATCCGTCGCACGAGCCCCGACAGCCGGCCTTCCTCGTTCACCACGGGCAGCAGCTTCAGATTGCGCCTGAACATCAGGTCGGCGACATAGAAGTCGTCCTCGTTCTCGCCGACCGTGGTCACGGGTTTGGTCATGAAGGCTTGCACGGGCTGTTTGTGGAGCTCGGCCAACCTCTGGGTCAGTTCGTCGGGGTTGGGGGCGAAGGGCGTCCCCCGCAAGGTCTCGAAATAGCCGGGCAGCAGCGCGCCGATGATGTCCCTTTCGGAGATGATGCCCACGATGCGGTCTTCGTCATCGACCACGGGCAGGCTGGACAGGTTGCATTGTTTCAGCAGGTAGATGAAATCCCTCACCGGCGTGTGCTCCTCGATGGCGGTCAGTTCGCGCAGCATGATGTCCTTGACCTTCACAGAGATTCCTCCTTGACGCGGCGCAAAGCAGTCTCGATGGCGTTGCGGCTGGACACCATGATGGACCGGGTCTCGGTGCACGCGATCGAAGCGGCCATGCCGTAACGGCCTGCTTCCTGGGGCGTCTGGCCGCGCTGCAATTTGTAGAGAAAGCCTCCCAGGAAGGCGTCGCCGGCGCCGACGCGGTTGCAGAGCTTGGCGGACTGCGCTGCGTAGCTCCATGCCCCATCGCGGGTGAGGACCAGTTGATGGGCGACCGGGTCCTGCAAATCATGGGCCAGGATGACGATCTCACTTCCGGTCGCAAGCAACTCCCTGCCCGCCGCGTAGAGCTCATCGGCCGTGTTCACGGGCTTGCCCAGCACCATCGAGCGCTCGCGCAGGTCGGGCTTGCTGATCCAGGGTCCTTCCTGGCACGCGGCGGTGAACGCATCGCCGCTGCAGTAGAGGGCGACTTTGGTCTTGCTGTCGTGGGCTTGGCGGATCAGGGATCGATAGAAATCCGCTGGTAGACCGGGGGGCAGACTCCCCCCCAGCATGACGCGATCGGTCCGCTTGAGCGCGGTCGTATAGCGCTTCAGAAACCAGGCGTTTGCGGTGGCCGACACCGTCGGACCCAAGCCATTGACCTCCACCGGATGAACTTCCCGATCCTTCTCGATCACGATCACGTTCGTGCGCGTTTCCCCATCGGTCCACACGAAGTTGGTCGTGATTTTTTTGCCGTGCAGGAAGTGCTCGATGGCGTGGCCCATGTAACCGGCGACGAAGCCCATGGTGATGGTTTCGACGCCGAGGGCGCTGAGCAGAATGGACACGTTGATGCCCTTGCCGCCTGCGCAGGCCAGGGTCTGGCTGGCACGCGTCAAGAGGGTGTTTGGGGCGTCGCGGATCTTGTCCACCCAATAGATCTGGTCAATGGCGGGGTTTGGCGTGATCGTGACGATCAAGGGAACACCTCGCCGTACAGCCCCCCTGCATCCGAGTCCAACATGCGCACCTCGACGCGCTTGCCGATCAGAGAACGCCGGCCGTGGAAGACCACCGTCTTGTTCGTGCGCGTCTTGGCAAGCAGGCGCACCTGGTCGCGCGCGATGCCTTCCACCAGCACTTCCTGGACGGTTCCCATGCAGGACTCATTCTCCTCGGCCGTGATTTGCTTTTGGATGCGCAGGAGCTTATCCAGCCGGCGCTGCTTTTCGACCAAAGGGACGTCGTCTTCGTACTTGAGAAAGCTGATCGTTCCCGGACGCGGGCTGTACTTGAAGATGTAGGCGCCGCCGAAGCGGGCCCGTCCCACTAGATCTACGGTTTCTTCGAAGTCGGTTTCGGTTTCGCCGGGGTAGCCCACGATGATGTCCGTGGTGACGTTGACGTGGGGCACGTCACGCTTGATCTGCTCGACCAGGGTCAGAAAGCGGGATTTCGTGTAGCCCCTTCTCATGTTCTCCAGCACCCGGTCGCTGCCCGACTGCACGGCCATGTGCAGGTGTTCGCAGATGTTGTTCGGTTCGGCCATCACCTGGATCACGCCCTCGGTGATGTCCTTGGGATGCGAGCTCGTGAAACGAATTCTGGGGATGTTCAAGCGCGCGAAGGCGCGCAGCAGGCCGGCGAAGTGGATGGCAGGGTCTTTCAGGTCTTTGCCGTAGGAATCCACGTTCTGACCCAATAATTGGACCTCCTGATAGCCTTGTCGCTCCAGCTCGGCGGCCTCGGCCAGGATGGCGCCGGGCAGGCGGCTGCGCAGCAGGCCGGTGGTGTACGGGACGATGCAGAAACTGCAGAAATTGCTGCAGCCCTCGGTGATGGTGAGCTTGGCTTGGAAGGGACTGGAATTGAGAAAGGGCAGTTCTTCCAATCGATCGGGGATGCGCTCCATGGCCATCACCGAGGTCCCTTCGGATCGTGCCTGGGCTTGCCGGATCAGGCGCGGGACCTCTGCTATTTGGGAGGAGCCGAAGATGAAGTCCGCCGCGTAGCGCGTGCGCTGGAACAGCTGCTCCTTGAGCGCCTGGGCCGCGCAGCCGCCGATGCCCAGCAACAGGTGCGGCTTGCGCTCCTTCAACTGGCGCACCAGGCCCGCTTGGCTGAGCATCTTGTCCAGGGCTTTCTCGCGCACCATGCAGGTGTTGAACACCACCAGGTCCGCCTGTTCCATGCGCTCGGTCAGCTCGTAGCCTTCGGCGGCGAGCACGCCGGCGATGCCCTCGGATTTGTGCTCGTTCATCTGGCATCCCCAGGTGTGCACGTAGGCGCGTTTGGTCCGACCATGGTCCATAATAAATTCACGAAAGAGCCTTGAGATGGGCGCAACTATACCCGCCGGGCGCCAGGCTTTCAACGCGCAAGGGATTTGGACTTCTCGCCCTTGCAACTCCCGGAAATCGCGCATACACTGGTCCAGGTGCGCCGGCGTAGCTCAAACGGTAGAGCACTCGCCTTGTAAGCGGGGGGTTGTCGGTTCGATTCCGATCGCCGGCTCCAGGGATTTTCTTTGCCCTCTCTTGATTGAACCACTCTCCGTATTTTGCTAACATAACCCGCATCCGCTTAGCAAAGGAATGCTCTATGGAATTGCCTAAAACGTATGACCCCCAACGCGCCGAAGACCATTGGTACGCCGTGTGGGAGGAGCGCGGCTACTTCCATGCCACCGTGGATGCGGGCAAGCGGCCGTTTGCCATCGTCATCCCGCCGCCCAACGTGACGGGCGAGCTGCACATGGGCCACGCGCTCAACAACACCTTGCAGGACGTGATCATCCGCTACCACCGCGCGGATGGAAAGTCAGCCTGCTGGTTTCCCGGCATGGACCACGCCAGCATCGCCGTCCACACCCTGATCGAACGCGCCCTGGCCAAGCGCGAGCTGGACGATCTCTTGAGGGACATCGGCTTCCCCGTGCCCGCGCACACACAGCCCCTGACCCGTCGGGATCTGGGCCGAGAGGCCTTCATGAAGCTCGGCTGGGCCTGGAAGGAGAAGTACGACGGCCGCATCCGCC
This sequence comes from Candidatus Bipolaricaulota bacterium, assembly GCA_036507575.1. Taxonomy (GTDB): domain Bacteria; phylum Bipolaricaulota; class Bipolaricaulia; order RBG-16-55-9; family JAJCYT01; genus DATCIV01. Next base: position 4,796 of record DATCIV010000264.1, read on the forward strand.
AGCAACTGCGCGTGCTTGGCTGCTCGTGCGATTGGCCCCGCGAGCGCTTCACCATGGACGAAGGGCTGTCGCACGCCGTGCAGACGGTCTTCGTGAGGCTTTACGAAGAAGGCCTCATCTATCGGGACACGCGCATGGTGAACTGGGACGTCCAAGCCCAAACCGTGTTGTCGGATCTCGAAGTCGAGAACGAGGAGAACGTCCAAGGGGAGTTGTTTCAGTTCGCTTACCCTCTGGAAGACGGAGGGGAGCTGGTGGTAGCGACCACGCGCCCCGAAACCATGCTCGGGGACACGGCGCTTGCCGTCCACCCGGACGACGCGCGCTACAAGCACCTCATCGGCAAGTTCGCCGTGCACCCGTTCCTCGAGCGCAGGGTGCCCATCATCGCGGATGGGCAGCTGGTGGACCCCGCGTTCGGCACGGGCGTGGTCAAGGTCACTCCGGCGCACGATTACAACGACCTGGCCACGGGAAAGCGGCACAACCTGGACGTCATCAGCATCCTGGACTTCAAGGGCAACGCCAACCAAAACGCCGGCCCCTTTGCCGGGATGGAACGCTTCCAAGCGCGCCGCGCGGTCAAGGAGAAATTGGAGGAGCTGGGCTTGGCGCGCGGCTCAAAGCCGCACCTGATGACCCTGCCGCGCTCTCAGCGCACCGGGACCATTGTGGAGCCCATGCTGACCACGCAGTGGTTCGTGAAGATGGAGCCGCTGGCGCGCCCCGCCATCGAGAAGGTGCGCGATGGCTCCATCGACTTCATCCCGCAGGAGTGGGCCAAAACCTACTTCCACTGGATGGAGAACATCCAGGACTGGTGCATCAGCCGGCAGCTGTGGTGGGGACACCGCATCCCGGTGTGGTATCGCAAAGGCCAGGACCCCATGGATCCCAGGCACTGGCACGTGTCCACCCGGCCTCCTGACGATGCCGAGCACTGGGAGCAGGATCAGGACGTGTTGGACACGTGGTTCTCCTCGGCGCTGTGGCCGTTCTCGATCATGGATTGGCCGGCTCCTTCCGCGGAGCAAAAATATTTCTACCCCACCGCGTTCTTGAGCACCGGGCCGGACATCATCTTCTTCTGGGTGGCGCGCATGATCATGATGGGGCTGCACTTCATGGGCGAGATCCCCTTCAGGACCGTGTTTTTTCATCCCATCGTGGTGGACGAGCACGGCAAGAAGATGAGCAAGACCAAGGGCAACGTGATTGATCCGCTCACGCTCAAGGACGAGTTCGGCATCGACGCCCTGCGCTTTACGCTGGTGGCGGGGACGGCCAAGGGCAAAGACCTGCGCCTGTCGCATAGCACCGTGGACGGCAATCGAAAATTCCTGAACAAGATCTGGAACGCCGCGCGCTTTGTGCTGTCCAACCTGAAAGGCAAGGCGGCCCCGCCCCTCGATCAGACTGGGCCGCTGCAATTGGAGGACCGCTGGATCTTGTCCAGGCTGCAGGATGCCGTGTCCCAGGTGCGCCGAGCGCTGGATCGCTATGACTTCAACCTGGCAGCCGGGATGGTTTACAGCTTCATCTGGCGCGATTACTGCGACTGGTACCTGGAGTGGGTCAAGCCGCGCTTGTATGCATCGGGGACTCCGGATGCGGTGGCGCAAGCGGTCCTTTGCCACGTGTTCGATCAGATCTTGCGCCTGCTGCATCCATTTACCCCGTTCATCGCCGAAGAGCTTTGGCAGCACTTTCCGGCCCGAGCGCCGGAATCCGTGATGGTGGCGCCCTTTCCCCAAGTGCAGCCCGCACTGGCCGATTCACAAGCCGAAGGGCAAATGGACAGGCTGCAGGCCCTGATCACGGCCATCCGCACCCTGCGCTCCGAACTCAACGTGCCGCCGGACAGACCGGCGACCGTGCTCATCCGCACCGAGGAGGCCGCGCTGGAGGACCTGGTGCGCCAGCATGCCCACATCTTTCAAAGTCTGGCCCACGCGGCGCAGGTGGACATCGGCCCCCAAGTGACACGCCCCGCTCAGGCGCCGCGCAAGGTGTTGGAGTTCGCGGAGGTCTTTCTGCCTTTGGAGGGCGTGGTGGATATCGCCGCGGAGCGCGTGCGCCTGGTCCAGGAATTGTCGCGCGTGGAAAGCGACCTCAAGCGGGCGCTCCTCAAATTGGAGAACGAGGAGTTCCTGCGCAAGGCGCCTACAGACGTGGTGGACAAGGAGAAGCGCAAGCTGGCGGAGTTTCAGCAGATGGCGCAGCGGCTTGCCGAGAACTTGGAGTTGCTGGGCGTCAAGATCT
>DATCIV010000265.1:0-2388 GCA_036507575.1 Candidatus Bipolaricaulota bacterium
TCAAGCGCGGGTAGCGTTGGTTGGGGTCCCTTATGACTCCGGGTTGGGCAGCACTTTGCTGATCAGGATCCCGATGAGCACCATGGGCAACGCAAACAGCGTGCTCAGCAACGCCTTGGCGATCGACAGTTCGGTCGCCAGTTCTAAACCCAGGCGATTGGCCTCAAACTCTGGCAAAACCAGCGCCAGCGCACACACGATCACGGTGACTAATCCGGACCACAAGAACGCGACCAAGCTGTGCTGCAGGTGGTGGGTCAGCAAGCCGATGAGCATCCCCGCCATCAGGGCAAAGACGAAGCCAATCAAGGGCGGCACGGGTGAAAAATCGCTCAACTGGTACAGGGACATCCCTCCGCCGCTCAAGAACCCGGAAAGCACCCCAAGCCAGAGCAGGTAGTAGATGTTCGAGCGCCAGTCGGCGATGTCGCTCAGGCGGGTTTCCCAGACCACGGTAAAGGGCGCCCGCTCTGCGGCCGGCTGCATGGGTTGAGCGCCTGATTTGCTCACGGCGACCCCTCCTGCAGGGGAAAGGCCCCTTCCACCACGTAGAACGTGTTCAAGGCGGACTGCTCGAAGCCAAAGCGCACGCGCGCCTTGCCCGTCAAGAGCATGGTCATGCCCTGCGCTTTTGCGGCCTCGAACTGCTCCTGCCTGCCTTCGAAGAAGGGCACGATGAGGGGAATGGCCTTTGTCTCCTGGGGCAGCACCTCGTGGTTGCCCTCGCTGATGGTGAACGAACCGACGGACTCGTTGTTGAAGAACAGCTGCGTGTTGATGGCTTCCACCCACATGGGCAGGGCGGACGTGTTGGAGAACACGATGTCGAAAGTCAGGTTCAACGCGCTGCGCCCCGTCTTAGGGTCCGTGTCCAATTGGGCGCCGGCCCAACGCACCTCGGTGTCGACCTCATCCAGGCTGTCGATGAAGCTCAGGTAGCGCGCCTCGGTGGTGAGCAACAGCACCAGCAACACCAGCCCCACAGTCGATCCGGCGATCCAGACCCAACGTTGTTTCATGGCGCGTCTCCTTGCGTTTTATACTTCATAGCATGCGACGAAATGGCCGTTGCCCCGGTCCACCAAAGCCGGATGGACTTCCGCTTCGCAGCGCTTGGAAGCCAGCGGGCAGCGGTCGTAGAAGCGGCAGCGCGGGTGCGGATCGATGGGTTTGGGAATGCTGCCCTTGAGCTCGATGGGCTGGCGTTTGTACGCCGGATCGGGCACGGGCACCGCCGAGATCAGGGCCCGGGTGTACGGGTGCAGGGGGTTTTGCAGGATCTCCTCGGTGGGGCCCATTTCCACGATCTTGCCCAGGTACATCACGGCGATCCGTTCGCACATGTAGCGGGCGACGGCCAGATCGTGGGTGATGTACAGGTAGCTGATCCCGAATTCCTTCTGCAGGTTCTGCATCAAGCGCATCACGCCGGTGCGGATCGAGACGTCCAGCATCGAGGTGGGCTCGTCGGCCACCACGAAGGTGGGGCGGACGATGATGGCGCGGGCCACTGCCACGCGCTGTCGCTGCCCTCCCGAGAGCTCGTGAGGGTAGCGGAACATGAAGCTCTCGGCCGGGGTCAGACCCACCACTTCCAGCATTTCCATCACCTGGGCTTCGCGCTCGTGCAGGCTGCCGATCTTCTGCACCTTCAGCGGCTCAGCGACGATGTCGTAGATCGTTTTGCGCGGGTTGAGCGAGCCGTACGGGTCTTGAAAGATCATCTGCACGTGGCGGCGAAAGCGCTTGAGCCCGGCCCCATCGAGGTGCGCGATGTCCATGAACTCCACGTTCCTGGCCCGCTGCGCCCAGACGTCCCACGCCCCGCGGCCGTTTTGCGCCGCGCTGGGGGGCTGGAACCGGGAGATGTGGTCCATCACGATGCCGCGCCCGTTTTCCCCGAAATGGATCTTGACTTGGCTCAATTGCTCGGGCTTGCGCGCCAACTGCGACAACGCCACATCCGCCTGCTGCTTGAAGTGCCTGGGGTTCGCCCCCGGCGCCACGTCCGCCGCCACCACGCTCAGGGCGCGCTTCTCCTCGTCCAATCGGATGGAGATCGCGCCCAGCGGCGTGCCGCCCTGCTGCAGGACGAAGCCGCGCACCTGGGGCCTGCGCATCAGGATGTGGCCGCTGGTGGGCTCCAGCAGGCGCACCAGCAGCGAACCGGTCGTGGTCTTGCCGCAGCCGGACTCGCCCACCAAGCCGAAGGATTCTCCCTCCTGGATGTAGAAATCCAGGTGGTCCACCGCGTGGACGTGCTGGAGCTTGCCGCGCACGAACAGGCCCTTTTGCACGGGGAAGAGCTTGCGCACATCCTGGACCCAGATGGACACGTTGGCAGGCAAGGCTTGGTTCATGATGCTCTTACTTTAGCTTTCTCCTTGA
>DATCIV010000266.1:0-2450 GCA_036507575.1 Candidatus Bipolaricaulota bacterium
GTTGGCCGAATCGAACAGCATGTCCTGAAACTCCAGCTCGCGCGGCAACGCAATGGAACGCAGTTCCTGGCCTTGTTCGTCGAGGATGAGTAGGGTTCGCCCGGCCACCGCGACGATGAAGCGCTTTTGCTCCACATCGTAGGCCAAATGGCTGGGCCGCTGGCCGGGTGGCAAATCGAAGGTGAGCATTTGCGCGAGCTTCTTTTGGACAGGATCGAAGCGATGGAGCTTCCCCTGCGGTCCCGCTTGCTTGCCGTCCAGGATGTAGAGCGCGTCGGCACCCTCGTCGTAGACCACCTGGTTGATTCCGTCGCCCATCTCGTTGCTGCTGTAGGCAAGCTCGAGCGTAGCCCCATCAAAGGCGCGAAAGCCGGGCGCTTCCCCGGTCACCAAATAGAGCAGGTTTCTTTTGGAATCGGCCACCATCGTTCCAATGGCCGCGGGCACGTCCACCGGGCCGATGATCTTGCCGCTTTCGACCTCCACGGCCCAGAGCTGGTTGTTGCTGCCGTCGCGCACGTAAAGGCGGTTGGCTATGGGGTCAAGCGCAAGGTACTTGTAGGCGTTGTTTTCGATCCCGGTGTCCACGGTGCCGATCCACTGCTCGCTGGCGCCATCCAGCACGCCGAGGTGGCGGGTCATGATGCCGGCGACGTACACGCGGTTTCGCACGGGGTCGGCCACAGCGCGAAAGAGCTTCAAAACGTTTTCTTCGGGCGCAAGACCTTGGATCGCTCGCACGTCAATTGTGTCGTGCAAGGCGATGCCGCCTTGAGCCTGTGCTTTGGCTGAGTCCACGCCGATCCAGCGGGCGACCTCACAGCCGCTCAAGGCAACCCAGCCGCTGGAGGCGCCCAGGGCTTTCAGTACCGTTCTTCGAGTGTATCTGCTATGCGCGCTCATCTTGATCTCCTTCACATCAGCGTATACTTGAGATTGTAGGAGGTGAAGATGGGGCGGACTTGAACAGGATGTGGAGGTTGTGTGAATTCAGAGCTCCCCCCTCCCAGAGGGTGGAAGGGGGGAGCCGCTGGAGTTAGTGCATGTCTTTATCGCCGTAGAGGGTTTGAATGAAGTTGACCTGGCCCAGGTGGTAGACCAGGTTCCAATACTGAAACATGGCGATGTCGGCCATCGAGGCGATGAAGTTCTCGCCCCAGGGGAGCTTGATCTCCTTGGCCAAGTCTTTATCTGGAAAACTCTTGATCACGGCATACAGCGTCTCGCTGCTGTCCTTGCAAGCTTTCTCGCAATCGGTTGCCGATTTCCATTGCTCTCGTTGCTGCTGCGCCGCGGCCATATCGTCCTTGGTGAACTCAGGCGGGGGAGCTTGGTGCTTCAGCATGGGCGCAAACCACGAGGGAGATTGAGCGCACTCCCGCAGCAGATCCAATGCAGAGCGTCCTTTGTCCAGCACCTTCCAAGTCAGCTTGTCGGGCGGCATGGCGCGGGCGGCGCGGAACAAACCCTCAGCGGCGCTCTTGGTCATGCGAATGACCTGATCCTGATAATGCATGGGGCCTCCTATGAAATATGTGTATTATACAACTCGCGATTTATGGATTATAACGCTGCGTTGCGGTGCGGGCAAGCGACAAGCGAAGTTCGATGCAGTCGTGCTCAACTGCCTTGCGTTGGCGGCGGGTTGGCTGTGGGATCGAGTTTCTCCATCCAGCGCTCTGGGGCACTGAAAGGGGTGAACCCCACCTGTTGATATAAACCATGGGCGTCGCGCGTGGCCAGGGTCCAGCGGCGCAGCCCTTGCAGCTGTGGATGCGATGTGACCGTTTTCATCAGCCATTTGCCAAGCCCTTGTCCTTGGTAGTCTTCCAGGATGAACACGTCGCACACATAGGCGAAGGTGGCGTAATCGGTGATCACGCGGGCCAGGCCGACTTGCTGGTTCCCCTTGTAGACCCCGAAGCACAGCGAGTTTTCGAGGGATTTCACCACGGTCTCTCTGCTCCTCCCCTGCGCCCAATAGGATTTCGAGAGAAAGCCGTGGATGACGTCCACGTCCAACCGAGCCGGATCGGTGCTGATGGTGAATTCGCCTTGCTGGTATTCGTGCATGAGAGGTTATTCTAGCTTGCGTGATCGCGGTCGCCGAGTGTTATGCCGCTCTTCCATCAGATATCACCCATTGGGGTGGCTCATTTGCGGCCGAGCGACAGCACACGGCTGATGCCTTCCAGCTTCTCGGGTCCCAGTCCACTCAGATCCTCTTCCCTGAGCCAACCCTCATGCACAAGACGGCTGAATACTGCGATCAGGACCGAATATCGGTAATCATATTTTGAGCCGATCTCCCGCCGCTTCTTGGAGAGGTAGTCATGAATGCGCCACACTGCCCCAGGGTCCGACGAGCACTCCAGCATAGCCTGGACCTCGTGGCGCACCGACTGCATCTCCCGGCTAAGCGCAAGATCAAACGCCGCGCGGGCAACCTT
>DATCIV010000267.1:0-8921 GCA_036507575.1 Candidatus Bipolaricaulota bacterium
CCTTCTGGATGCCCGCCAGGATCCGCGCCTCGTTCGGCAGGTAATCGTTCTCCATGCGATAATACGGAACCGCGGTGTCAAACCCCGCCACGCGCACCACCGGGGAGCGCAGCGCGTCGAAGGCCTTCTCGTGAACCAGCGCGACGATTTCGGAACCAAAGCTTGCCGTCCGCGGCGCCTCCTGCACGACCACGCAGCGGCCCGTCTTGGCGACGGAGCGCGTGATGGCTTCAACGTCCAAGGGCCAAACGGTGCGCACGTCGATGAGGTCGGCCTTGATCCCCAGCGCTGAAGCGCGCTCGACCGCGCGCTTGGCAAGCGGCATCATCGAACCGAAGGAGACGACGGTTACATCGTTTCCCTGCGCAAGCACCTGCGCTTTGCCCAGGGGGGTTACGTAAGGCTGCGCCGGGACCTCTTGGCGAATGGCGCGGTAGATGCGTTTGGGCTCGAAGAAGAGCACGGGGTCGGGGTCGTCAATTGCAGCGAGCAACAGGCCTTTCGCATCATATGGGTTGGACGGCACGACCACTTTCAGTCCCGGCGTGTGCAGGTAGTAGGCTTCCGGGCTGTCGGAGTGATGCTCCGGGGCGTGAATGCCGGCCCCATAGGGCACGCGCAGCACCAGAGGACAACTGAACCGTCCGCGGCTGCGCCAGCGCAAGCGCGAGGCATGCGAAAGCATCTGGTCGAACGCCATGGGCAAAAAGCCGTCGAATTGGATCTCCGGGATCGGCCGCAGCCCGTAGGCCGCCATGCCGATGGCGGCGCCCAGGATGCCCCCTTCGGACAACGGCGTGTCGATCACGCGCCGGCGACCGAACTCCTTGAACAGGCCGTCGGTGGCGCGGAACACGCCGCCGTTTTCTCCCACGTCCTCACCGAAGACCACCACGCGCTCGTCCTGACGCAACGCACAGCGCAGGCCGTCGGTAATGGCCTGAATCAGCGTCAGGTGCGCCATGTTAGTGGTGTCCCTCGTTGGGGTCGCCGTATTCGGCGATGAAGCGTTTCAATTCATCCAGCTGTTCGCGCAGATGCCAGGGCATCTCGGCGAACACGTACTTGAAAATGTCTTCCACCGGGCGCTGAGGCAGCGCCTCGTACGCTTCGACCACCTTGCCGATGCGGGCGCGGGCTTCCTCCCACAGGGCTTCATCCTTGGCCTCGGTCCAGATGCCCTTGTTCAGCAAGAAGCGCCGCAGCCGCAAGATGGGATCTCGCACTTTCCATTCTTCCACCTCTTCGCTCTTGCGATAGCGGGTGGGGTCGTCCGCGGTGGTGTGCGGTCCGTAGCGGTAGGTCTGGGCTTCGATCAGGGTGGGGCCTTGACCCGCGCGGCCGCGCTCCAGGGCTTCCTGGGTCACCGCGTACACGGCCAGCACGTCGTTGCCGTCCACCTGAACGCCTTCAATGCCGTAGGCGACCGCCTTCTGCGCGATGGACTGTGCTGCGGTTTGGGCGCTGCGCGGCAGGGAGATGGCGTAGAAGTTGTTCTGGCAGAAGAACACGGTGGCGGTGTTGTATACGCCTGCGAAATTCAGCCCTTCGTGGAAATCGCCCTCGCTGGTGCCCCCGTCGCCGAAGTAGGCGATGGCCGCGTCTTGCTTGCCTTGAAGCTTGGCGCCCCACGACATGCCCACCGCATGGATGATCTGCGTGCCGATGGGGATGGAGACGGGAAAGACGTTGACGTCGGCGGGCATGCGGCTGCCCTCCTCGTTCCCCCCCCAATACGTGAGGATCGACAGCCAAGGCTGGCCGTGCACCGCGCACGCAGCATGCTCGCGGTATGAAGGAAACAGCCAATCGCTCTTCTTGAGCGCAAAAGCCGATCCCACTTGCGCCGCCTCCTGGCCGCTCAAGGGGGCAAAGGTGCCCAGGCGTCCCTGGCGCTGCAGATTCACCGCCCGTTCGTCGAAGATGCGGGCTTCCACCATCCAGCGATACATGGTAAGCAGCTGTTCGTTGCCGAGCTCCGGCGCTTCTCCCAGCAGTTCGCCCTCCGGCGACAGGAGCTTGAAGGGCTCGAACCTGTTTTTGAAGGAATCGGCGACGGTTTTCGGCTTATGCAGCTTGCTCTTGGTTGCCATGCGTGGGACCTCCTCTGTTCAATAAGGCCTTCATGAAGAACTCGCCGGCCCGGTAAGAGCTGCGCACCAGGGGCCCGCTGGCCACGTACGCAAAGCCCAGTCCCTGACCCATGCGCCGGTAAGCGTCGTATTGTTCGAGCGGCAGGTACTGTACGACGTCCAGGTGCCGCTTGCTGCGCGTCGGCCTCAGATACTGCCCCAGCGTGAGCACATCCACCCCCGCCGCGCGCAGGTCCAGCATGGCTTGGCGGACTTCATCCACCCTTTCCCCCAAGCCCAGCATGATGGAGGACTTGGTGTAGCGCGCGCCGTCCATCTCCTTGACCGCCTCAAGCACGCCCAAGGATTGGCGATAGTTGGCGCGCACGTCGCGCACTCCGGGAGAAAGCCGTTCCACGGTCTCAATGTTGTGGGCGACGACGTCAGGACGCGCCTCCACGATGCGCTGCAACGCCTGCCGATCGCCGCGAAAATCGGGGATGAGCACTTCCACCCCGGTGCGGGGCGCGTGAAGGCGGATCTGGCGGATCGTCTGAGCGAAGTGCGCCGAGCCGCCGTCCGGCAGATCGTCCCGATCCACCGACGTGATGACGGCATATTCAAGGCCCCAATCGGCCAGGGACTTGGCGACCTTATAAGGCTCCAACGGGTCCAGATGTCCCTTGGGGTTTCCCGTGGCGACGGCGCAGAAGCGACAGCCGCGCGTGCAGACATCGCCCATGATCATGAACGTGGCCGTGCCGGCTCCCCAGCATTCCGCCAGGTTCGGACAACGCGCCTCCTGGCACACCGTGTGCAAGCCGTTGTGGTGCAGGGATCGCTTGATTTGTACGTAATCATCGCCGGCTGCAGGGCGAATCTTGAACCAATGGGGCTTGAGCGGCGCTTGCGCCAAGGGAAACCTCCTGCCGTGCTGGCTCGCATTATAGGAGCCCTGCACAGGCCTTTCAAAGCGGTTGGCGCACGCGTTGGTACAAGGCTTTGATCTCGGGTTTGGTCAAAGCGTGCAGCTCCCCGGGCTTGAGTGGTCCCAAGTGCACCCCGGCCATCTCGACGCGGATGAGCCGCTGCACGGTCCAGCCGAAATGCCTGCACAGCCGCTTGACCTCGTGCTTCTTTCCTTCGGTCAAGACCAGCTTGACCAGCGTGTTGGTCGCCGTACGCTGCACGATGGCCCCCCTGACGAGGACCAGGCGCTCGCCCTGGTCTTCAATGCCGTCCTTCATCTGGCGAAACACGTCGAAACTCTGACGAAAGCGCAGCACCTTGGGCACCCACACGTGGTACACCTTCTCCACTTCATAGCGCGGGTGCGCCAGGTGATTGAGCAATCCCCCGTCGTTGGTGAGCAGCAGCAGCCCCTCGGCGTCGCGGTCCAGGCGTCCAACGATCTTGTACCCCTTGAGCTCGGGCCGCCTGAGCACTTTGCCCATGGCGTGATGGTGGTGCGGGTCGGCGAACGAGCAGAGCATGCCCACGGGTTTGTAGTATTTGTAAACGCCCGCCGCGATGGGCGCGATCTCGACGGTCTTTCCGTCAAGCGCCAGCGCAGTGGCTTGCTTGGGCTCTATCTCAAGGTACGGATTGCTCATCTGCGCTCCGTCGAGCGTCACCCGGCCTGCCTTGATGAGCGTCTCGGCGCGACGGCGGGACAGCCCCATTTGTTGTTGAACCAGTTGCAGGAACCTCATGGCCCCATGGTACCTCCCGAGCGCGTGGTCCGCACCGGTGGAGCTTGACGAGTCGGCCGGCACGCGCATACTGTGACCCATGCAACCCGTGGATGAGGTGTTGGCGGCGTTCGATCCAGCCCAGTTGCACCTGACCTCGCGCCAGGCGCAGGTATGGGCGCTGCGCGCGCTTGGCGTTTCCCAGTCTCGGATCGCCGAGCGCTGGGGCACCAGCAGGGCCAACGTCTGCATGCTGGAGCGCACCGCTCGCGAACACGTCGCGCGCGCGAGGGAGACGATCGCCTTCGACGAATGGTTGCGCGCGCCGCTTCGCTTGTGCGCTCGCCCGGGGGAGTTGCTCTTGGACGTCGCGCCCCGCGCGCTGCGGCACGCCGAACAACAAGGCCTGCACGTGCACGAGGACGCTTCTCAGATCGCACAGCGCATCCTCGGCCAGGTTCCCGAATGTGTGCGCGACAACCGCCTGGTACGGCCTATTCTCCTGCTGGTCACCTCGCAAGGCGAGCTGTGGGTGCGCGCTTTGCGTCAAGAATCGCCGTCTTCGTAAACGCCCGGCGCAAGGCTCACTTCAATTCAGGATGAGGACAGTCAAGGCCAACGCCGCTGCCAAAACAAGCCATTCGTTGCGCCCAAACCGGAGCGGTTGCCAGCAACTGCGCACGACGCCCAGTTGATAGCCGCGGGCATCCATGGCCAAAGCCAATTGGTGAGCGCGCAAAAGGCATGCCTCAAACAGCGGGATGAACACCGACAGGAGTCTATGCGCGCGCTGCAGCAGCGAGCCCTGGGAAAAATCGATGCCGCGCGCGCGTTGCGCTTTGAGGATCTGCTGTCCCTGCTCCAGGATCAGCGGCACAAAGCGCAGTCCAAGCCCCAGCGCCAGCCCAACCGAACGGGTTCGCAGGCCCACGCGAGACAGCGGTTGAACAAGCCGCTCGATGCCCTGCGTCAAGGCGCTGGAATGGGTGGTAAACCCTAACAACGCGCTCAAGCAGGCCAGCAGGGCCAGGCGGCCGGCAAAGGTCATACCCTGGAACAATCCCGGTCGGGTGAACGTCACTGGCCCCCACTGGAGCAACACCTCCCCGGGCGTGAACCACAACTGCAGGAAGAAGCTCACGCACATCAAGACGCTGACCGAGAGCAGCGCATGATGAAGTTCGCGCCAGCGCAATCCTGAAAGGGCCGTTGCCAGCGCAATCAGCCCGCAGAGCAAGACCACTTCAAACCACCTGCTGAGAAAAAAGACGGCCGCCATCAACAGGGATGCTGCAATGAGCTTCGCTCTCGGGTCCAACCGGTGGACCCAGGAGCGGCCTGGAATGAATCGTCCAAAGGCAACGTGGGCCATGCCGATATCTATAGGGTCTGATCCTCAACAATACAAGCAATTGGCTTCTGCAAGACTTAGAATGGCACTCAACATGCCAAGGCGTGTGCTTGCAGCTCTGGTGTTGGGGTATCAGCGATGGATCTCGCCTTTGCTCCCCGCCCGCTGTCGCTTCTACCCCAGTTGCTCGGCGTACGCACTGCAGGCGCTCGAGCGCTACGGAGCGTTGAAGGGCAGCTGGATGGCGCTCAAGCGCTTGGCGCGCTGCGGCCCGTGGAGCAAGGGCGGTTACGATCCACTCAAGTAAGCCTTTGCACCGCAGCGTTTCACATCACGATCATCAAGTTACTACTTTCGTGCAAGTGTCGCACTTGTAGTCCTTCCCAAGCTGTGAGTATCCGTCTGTCCCAAGGTTGATCACCTTGCCGCACCGCGAGCAGTGTGTGGGCTCGAACTTTGGGGGATTCTCCAGCTTCTCAAAATTGTACTCGTTGGTTCCATACCACACGTAGATTTCCGTTCCGAAGGAGTCGCGGCACTTCTTGCAGTCCTTCCAATGTCCGGCATGTCCCTCATTGTGGTGATATGAGCACAAGGTGTAACGATCATGGTTTCTGTGGCAACTATTCCGAGCATAGGAGAAGAGCGCGTACTTGTCGTGATCGTCGCAAATCCAATTGCCACAGCACTCTGTCTTTGTAAGTTTCTTGGTCTTGTCGCAAAGACCGCATCTCGGCTTGTCAGATTTCTTTTTGGCTGGTGCTATCATTGTTTTCTCTTTCCGTCGAACGACAAAGCTCAGCGACGCGGCTTGTCCGCGTCCGCTGGAGCGAGGTGTTGGGCAGCCTTTTCAGCGATCCGTTGGAGAAAAGGGTCTGAGTACCGTTGCGATCGGAGCCAACGGATTATCTCTTCATGGTTCATGCCTGCGATCTCCTCGCTCAGCCGATCACGAATCTGCCGCATGGTTTGGACGCAATCAAAGGACTTTGATCTTGATTCATTCATTGCTTGGAACCTCCCGAGGGGATCTGATCTCTAGAAGAGGGTAGCCGTTCTTGAGGTTGACAGCGTTGTACGCGTGGATTCGCCGAAGGTTGACGATGTGCTTAAAGTTCCAACTGACGAGGACATCGACTCGCGCCACTGAAGCAAGCGCGATGTGTAGGGCATCGGCAAGCATGCGTTCGCCAACGGCGCCATCCGCGATGTAGGCGGCAGCCAGTTCCTCCGCCTCAGAAGAAACCAGGAGTGCTTCGACATGCGCTTCCGGCACGCGGGCGACCTGCCTTCTCACTTCTCTCGGCGCAACCTCGAGCTCGCGGAGGGTCAGTTCTGAAAGCACGAGAGTCAGCTCGCCACTGACAAATGCCTCCAGCAGGCGGAGGGATGGCTCGCGAAACTCTTCGTCTTCGCAGCCGCCAAGGACCGACGTGTCCGCGTAAATGCGGGGCCTCATGAGCGCATATTACTCCAAACCACGCGCTGAATCACTGCCGGCTTTCCACTTGCCTGCCCAACGCGTAGCTCCGCTGGAGCGTTGGGTTAGGCGTTTTGAGTCTTATCCAGGACTTTCGCGTTTCAACACTCACTGGCAGGTAGCGGTCGTTTGTGACTCTGTTCTACCCGCAAAGCGCTCAATATTGTGATTTCTTTCGTGAAATCCATCCGATATTGTGCACATAATAAAGGCTATATTACCCGATGGGCGTCAAACGCGAAAGTCCTGATGGTTTCTGTATAACACGCCATTGCTCTCCTCTTACAAAGTGTCAACCGGGCTGCGAACGCCTTTCCCACCGCGATTCAAAACATGAGTATAGATAATGCACGGTACGGATGTCATAACCGTCGGCCAGAAGATGCGTAGCAAGGGAATGGCGGAAGTAACTTGACGATCACGATTCACATGGGCTGCTAGGCCCGGGTGAGCTGGATCAAGGGTTGAGTAAGATCGATACGGCGTCGAATCGACAGATGAAGGATGGCTTCGAGCACGCCTGCGGCCACCGAGTCGGCCTTCTCACTCACCCGGCAGCAATCGGAAGACTCGCCGCGATGATCGATGTCGCCGACCTTTACCTCTGCCTCCACTCCCACTCCGCTGTGCAGCAGCCCCCGCAGCAAACCGGAGATTTGCGCCTTCACGGGCACCCTGCGCGCGCCCGCTTGGATCCAGCCCACCGTTTCTTGTGCCTCCACCATCTCCCCGATCTCTCGGCAGGCCTCAAACGTGCCGGACACCGGCGCGCGCAGCACGCGCTCCTGTCGATACCCCGAGCTCACACAGGGAATACCGGTATCCTCGATCGCGCCGCCTTCATAGTAGACGCGCCCGCACTGACTGCCGCCCTTGGTCTCGACCACCGCGTGAACATCCACGCCTGCGATGAAGCCGGGCCCCATGCCGATCACCACCGGCGCTTGGTCGAGGCGTGTATCCGAGGGGCCTTTGGCCATGCGCCCATCCAACAGAATGGTGGGTTGCAGTTCCCGGATCGCGCGCGCCTGCGGGTCTATCATCACGGGAACGCCATCCGGCGTTGTAGCGATGAATTGTCGCGCTTCCTGAAGCGTGGGCACCAGCTTGGCCGTCGTGCCTTCCACCTCGCACGTTCCTTCATACACGGCATTGGCAAAGGACACCAGACGACGCACCACCCGCGGCTCGGGCAGTTCGGCGACGATCACGGGGAAGCCCGCCCAACGCAAACGTTGTATGGGACCCGATACCAAATCCCCACCGCCCCGGACCAGGACCCACGAATTTGAAAAGGGGCCGTTCAGGCGCCTTGCGCCGTAAGATGGCTGCTCCACGAGCTGCCGCCTCCTTCTTGTGTTTGGTTTTGGCACTGAATCATCTGTGCCAGCATGCTGACGGCGATTTCGCCCGGTTGCTTGCCGCCGATGGGCAGCCCCATGGGCGTAATGACGCGCTGCAACAGATCCGGATCAACCCCCTCATCCTTGAGCATCTTGAATAACCTCGCGCGCTTGGGCACGCTGCCGATCATGCCGAGGTAGGCGAACGGTTTACCCGATTGCAGCAGCGTTTTGAGCACCACCTTGTCCGTGGCGTGGCAACGCGTGATGACGGCCACGCACGTGTGCAGGTCTGGCAGAGGCAACGGGCCAACGTAGTTTGGGGCCACGAGTTCGACCCGGTCGCAGAACCAAAGCTTTGCTGCATCCGCGAACTCGGCGCGATCATCGGCAACCTCCACGCAAAAGAGCCCCGCTGCATGCGCCACCTCAGCCAGCTTCGCCCCCACGTGCCCGGCGCCGAACACCAGCAAGCGACGCGGCGGCATGACTTTCTGCGCGAAGCATTGGCCTGCCTCAAGCGTCGCTTGCCCTTGCCGGGCAAGCGTTTCAAGATTCGAGCGCGCGTCGGCGACCAGAACCTCGTCGCCAAAGGCTTCGCCTTCAGCGGACAGCAGCGCCTTGCGCAATGGAGCGCCCGACGGTTGGCCCGCATCCTGAACAAACCAGAATGCACGCCGCTCTTCCACCCATCGCGCGGCGCGCTCAAACAGGGGTAAATCCGCCGCTCGGGCGCGCTCCAGGGACACCTGCATCAAGCCGCCGCAGTGCATTCCCAAGTCGCTCAGATGATACTCCATCAGTAGGGAGTCGGCGCTTGCAGGCGCCAACAGCGCCGCGCGAATCACGCGCCCTTCCATCGCACCGCCCCCCAGGGTGAATTCGCTGGCGCCATCCGTCAGCACCAGCATCTGGGCGCCGGAGTTGCGCGGGGCCGAACCGGTGACGCGCATCACGCGGCACATCCAAAATGGCTGCCCCGCC
>DATCIV010000268.1:0-3847 GCA_036507575.1 Candidatus Bipolaricaulota bacterium
TGAACCACCAGTGTCGAGACCGCGTGCACCAACTCCAGGATTCGCTCGTCCCGGACGCGGTACATGACCTTGACCCCTTCCTTGTAACTGGACAGCGCACCCACCCGCTTGAGCGTGGCCAGGTGGCGGGAGATGGTGGAATGGTCCAACGCCAGAAAGGGCTCGATTTCGCAGCCGCATCGAGGCCCTTCGGCCAGGAACTTCACAATGGCCAGCCGCACCGGATGCGCCAAGGCCTGTAGAAAGTGAGCCTCGCGCTCATAGCTCGTAGGGATCAGGATTTTCGTGTTCATGGCGTTTGTGCGCTCTTTTGCACACATGCACACGGTAAGGGCATATCCTGAGCGAGTCCATGTTGTGGAACAGGGCGATACATGATCTTCATCATGTTCTTCATTGATGAAGGTCATATTGAAGTATTGGCGCATGGCTTATAAAGGAACAAGTCCATTGAACGATCAAGGAGATTCAACATGACCCAGCCGCCGCCCACACCCTTGCCGGAGCCTTCCTTTGCTCACGAAGGGGGAGATCCGCTGCTTCGCATGCAGCAGGACTTGCGTCGCGCCCTGGCAAAGCCCGTCGAGCAGCGGCGCTGGATCATGGTCATTGACCTGCGCAAGTGCATCGGCTGCCACGCCTGCACGATCGCCTGTATCGCGGAAAACAAGCTGCCACCGGGGGTGGTCTACAGGCCGGTGATCACCGAGGAGATCGGCAAATATCCTCATGTCTCCATGCGCTTCACCCCGCGCCCGTGCATGCAGTGCGACAACCCGCCCTGCGTGCCGGTGTGCCCGGTCAAGGCCACCTACAAGCGCCCCGACGGGGTGGTAGAGATCGACTACAACGCCTGCATCGGCTGCCGCTATTGCATCACGGCCTGCCCGTACAACGCGCGCACCTTCGACTTCGGGGGGAATTACAGCGACGAAACGCCTGAGAAAGCGCCTTACGAGGATGCGGCCAACTTCGAGTACGGGCGCCGCTGGAAGCGCGAGCGCGAGAAATCCCCCATTGGCAACGCGCGCAAGTGCCACTTCTGCCTGCACCGGCTGGAAGCGGGGCAACTGCCCGCCTGCACCACCGGCTGCGTGGGGCGGGCCACCTTCTTCGGCGACTCCAACGATCCGGAGAGCCTGGTTTCCGAGCTGATCGCCAAGCCCAACGTCATGCGGCTCAAGGAAGAGTTGGGCACCCGGCCCAAGGTCTACTACCTGATCTAGGAGGAAAGATGAACGCCTTAGCACAACGAATGACGTGGGCGAAAGCGGCATCGGGAGCGCTTGGCCTGTTGTGGGTGACTGCCTTTGCGTTAGGGTCATGGGGCGTGATTCTGCGCCTGACCACCGGACACGAGCTGGCCAACTACGGCAGCTACATCGTTTGGGGGCTGTGGGTGGCGGCCTATATCTACTTCATCGGCCTTTCTGCAGGAGCTTTTCTACTGTCCTCCTTGATCTACGTGTTTGCCTCCAAGGAACTCGAACAGATTGGAAAACTGTCGCTGGTGGTGGCCGTCATCACGCTGCTGATGGCGCTGCTTGCGATCTGGTTTGACTTGGGGCACATGGACCGCTTTTACTACGTTTACACCCGACCCAACTTCGGCTCGATGATGGCCTGGATGGTCTGGCTCTACACCGGCTACTTCCTCTTGCTGCTGGCCGAGGCGTGGTTTGCGCTGCGCGCCGATTTGGCTCGCTGGAGCGCGTCGCATGGCTGGAGACGGGTGGTGGCCAACCTCCTGCTGCTGGGCCGGACCGCCCTCAGCGAGCGTTCATTGACCTTCGACCGCCGCGCGCTGCGCGTGCTGGGCAGCCTGGGCATCCCGCTGGCAATCGCCTTCCACGGCGGGGTGGGCGCGTTGTTTGGCACGATCTCTGCGCGCCCTTACTGGCACACCCCGCTTTACCCTATCCTGTTCCTGACCGGCGCGTTGGTCAGCGGCGGAGCCTTGATGACGGCCACGGTCGCTTTCTTCTGGCCCAAGGGCGATCGCAACTACATGGGCATCGTCCAGCGCCTGAGCCAGATCGTGCTCATGATCCTGCTGTTCGACTTGCTGCTGGAGTGGGCGGAGTTCTCCATCCCCATGTGGTACGGCGTAGGCCCGGAGTACGAGCTGCTGCAAAAGATCTTATTCGGCCCATTCTGGTGGGTATTTTGGGTGCTTCACGTGCTGCTGGGCAGCCTCATCCCGCTATTCTTGCTGCTGACCCAACGCAAGCAGCCGCTGTGGCTGGGCGTTGCCGGCGCGCTGATCGCGGTGTCGTTCATGGCGGTGCGGCTGAACATCGTGGTGCCGGGGTTGATCGAGCCCCAACTGAGGGGCTTGGAAGAGGCTTACCAAAACCCCCGCCTCCTGTTTGAGTACGTGCCCAGCCTGTTCGAGTGGCAGGTCGTGCTCTTCATCGTGGCGTTGGGCGTTGGGCTCTTTTATATGGCCCATCGCTTGCTGCCGCTGACCCGACCGCACGTTGGCCAAGTTGAGAAAGGGAGTCGAGCATGAAGACAACCCAAACGGAAGGCATTTCGCGGCGCGACTTTCTAAAAACCTCTGCGCTGCTGGGCGGGTCCGGTCTGCTGGCCAGCCAGTTGCCCAGGATGTTTGAAGCCGTTGCCCAGGCCGATCAGGGCTATTTGACCTCGATAGAAGCGTACGCGCTTGCCCAGCCGGAAAACCAGCTCTACTCCGTCTGCCTGCAGTGCAACACCGGCTGCGGGATCAAGGTCAAGCTGCTGGACGGCGTGGCGGTCAAAATCGACGGCAACCCCTTGAGCCCGTGGACGCTGCACCCCCATTTGAATTATCAAACGTCGCCTTTCGAGATCGGCACGGTGGAAGGGGCGCTGTGTCCCAAAGGGCAAGCGGGGCTCCAAACCGTTTATGATCCCTACCGCATTCGTAAAGTCTTGAAGCGCAAGCCGGGCAGCAAACGCGGAGAGAGCCAATGGGTCACCGTTCCTTTCGAGCAAGCGATCGCCGAGATCGTCGAGGGCGGGGATCTCTTCAGCGAGGGGAAGGTCGCAGGGCTGAAGGAGCTGTGGGCTCTGCGCGATCCCCAGATCGCCAAACAGATGAATGACGACATCCAGAAGATCTGGTCGGTCACCGAGCGCGGCGAAAAAGAAGCGCTCGTTGTCGAGTTCAAAGAGAAGTACTCCGAGCAGTTGGACAAGCTTATCGACCCGCAGCACCCGGACCTGGGACCGAAGAACAACCAGCTGGTCTTCCTGTGGGGGAGGGTCAAGGGCGGGCGGGAACACCTCATCCGCCGCTTCGCTCAAGACGCCTTCGGCTCGGCCAACGCCCACGGGCACACCACGGTCTGCCAGGGCTCGCTCTACTTCACGGGGAAAGCGATGAGCGAGCAGTATCAGGACGGCCACTGGACCGGCGGCCAGAAGTTCTATTGGCAGGCGGACACGGGCAACGCCCAGTTCTTGATCTTTGTGGGCGCCTCGCCGTTTGAGGCCAACTACGGCCCGCCCGTGCGCGCCCCGCACCTGACCCAGAACATGGTGGACAAGGGCTTGAAGATCGCCGTCGTAGATCCCCGTTTGAGCAAGACGGCGGCCAAGGCCTGGAAGTGGCTGCCCATCAAGCCGGGGACCGAGGCCGCCTTGGCGCTTGCGATGATCCGCTGGATCATCGAGCAGGGGCGCTTCGACCGAAAATACCTGGGGAACGCCAATCGCGCTGCCGCGACCGCGGACGGCGAGCCCACCTGGTGCAACGCCAGCTGGCTGGTCAAGGTGGAAGACGGCAAGCCCACCACGTTCTTGCGCGCGGCGGAGGCCGGGCTCGGCCAGGAGGATCGCTTCGTCGTCGCCAAAGAGGGGG
>DATCIV010000269.1:0-2853 GCA_036507575.1 Candidatus Bipolaricaulota bacterium
CCTGCTGCGCCAGCGCGCGCAGTTCCTCCATCATCCATGAAGGCGTCAGGTGGCCGAATAAGAGATGGTCGGGCCGGTCGTTGGGAAACGAAACTTCCAGAAAGATCCCGTGCAGCTTGCCCTCGCGCACGAGTGGCGCCACGCGCTGCCAGACAGAATTCATGCCGTCGCTTTCCTCCACCGCATCCGGCCCGGTGTCGCCGATGAACAGCACGTAGTGCCCGCCGGATTCGATCAAGAACGCGGTGGAGGCATACGGCCCTTCCCCGGGAATGTCGCTGTGGCTCAAGGGGTAAGCCTCGAGTGCGGTTAAGAATTTAACACGTACTGGACCACGTCGGCCAGCTCTTTTCCCTTGCCTGTTTCCAATGCCTCGCTGAGCGCTTGCGGCGTGAGAGCGCCTTTCACCTGCTCCAACAGGTGCTGGGCCTTGTCACGCGCCTTCTTGCTTGTGGTGGGATGGTGCAAGAGCAGCGAGAGCAATTCCACCGTCCGTTGCGTTTGCCCCGATTTCTGTAACAGATCGGCGATGCCTAGCAACCCATCCATGGCAAGGGGGATCGCGCCGATTTCCAGTGCGGCGCGAACGCCTTGGGCCAGGTGGTTGCGCGCCTCGTCGAGGTTCCCAAGCGCGGTGGCAACGTAGCCCAACTCGCATTGCGAGCTTGCGCTGCCCCAGCGGTCGCCCAACTCCCGGCGCAAAGTGAGGCTTTCCTGAAACAGTTGATGCGCTTGCTGCAGTTGCCCTTGCAGGGTGGCCAGGCTTCCCAGGTTGTTGAGGCTGGTGGCGATGCCCGTGCGGTCGCCCATCTCGCGGCGGATGGCCAGGCTCTCGCGGTACAGCTGGTCGGCCTCATCGTGGTGGCTCAACCGCTGTGCAATGGCGCCCAGGTTGTTGAGGCTGGTGGCGATGCCCCAGCGGTCGCCCAGCTGCCTGCGCAGGGTCAGGCTTTCCTGGAACAGGGGTTTGGCCTCGGCCAACTCCCCGGACAAGCGGTGGATTTCCCCAAGGTTGCTGAGCACCGCGGCGATGCCCCACGGATCGCCCAGCGCCCTGGAGATCCCCAGGCTCTGCTGATAGTGTTGCTTCGCCAGCGCGTAATCGCCTTGCAGCATGGCGATGGCGCCCAGGTTGTTGAGGCTTGCGACGATGCCCCAGCGGTCCTGCGCCGCTTCGCGCAAAGCAAGGCTTTCCTGCAAGTGCTGTGCGGCTATTGCGTAATCGCCCATGCTCACGGCGATCGTTCCCAGGTAATTCAGCGCAAAGGCTCGTTGATGGGGCAGCTCCAGCTGCTCGGCCAACGCCAGGCCGCGCTCCAGCAGCTCCTTCGCCTGGGCGTGTTGGCCCAAGCGATATTCGAAATATCCCTGCCAGTTCAGCAGCTTGCCCAATGCGGCGCCCTCCGCCAGACCGGCGCTGGTTTGCTCGCAAATGGTCCTTCCCTCTTGAAATCGTCCGCGCTTCTCAAAGAACATGCACAAGCCGTCCACCGCCTTCTCCAGCTCCTTCTGGCGTCCGTGGCTTGCCGCCCATTGCCATGCGGCGCGCGCGTTCTCTACGCTGAGCTGGATGTCCTCAAGGGCTTTGCCTTGGGAGGCTCCCTTGAGATCCTGCGCGCGATTGGCCAGGAAATCGGCGAAGAAGCGGCCGTGGCTCTCTTGGATTTGTTGATACAAGACTGCATCCGCCTTGAGTTTCTCTTCGGCATAATAGCGAAGTAGTTCCTGGGTGAAGAACCTGCCTGCCGTGGTCCTTCGCAACAGGGATTTGTCCAACAGGGAGGCGAGCACTGGAAGGGGCGCGTCCGCGATCTGCCCAGCGGCCTGTGCATCCCAATTGCCTCGCAGGAGCGAGAGCTTCTGCAGCGCCGCTTTTTCCTCGTCGGACAACAGCTGCCAGGAGTACTCGAACACGGCGCGCAGGCTGCGATGACGCTCCGGGGCGTTTCGCAAGGACGTGGACAGGAAGTCCAGCTTCTCCTCGATCTGGCGCGCGATGTCCTGGCAGCTCATGGCGCGCACCCAGGCAGCCGCAAGCTCGATGCCAAGCGGGGTTCCGCCCACCAACTGGCAGATGCGGATCAAGTGGGGCCTGACCTCGTCGCTCAGGGCAAACGCCGGGTTCACGCGCTTGGCCCGCTCCAGGAACAGCTGGATCGAGCCGACCTCCTCCAACGCCGGCGTGTGGGCATCCGGGACCTCCAGTCCGTCCATCTCCAGCGTGGACTCCTCCATCAGGTTCAGACGTTCTCTGGAGGTCACCAGCACCCTCACCTGCGGGCAGGCCTGCAGGAGCTGGATCAGAAAGTTGGTCACCCCCATGACGTGCTCGAGGTTGTCCAGCACCAACAGCATGTCCTTCTCGCGCAGGAAGCTCAGCAGCTGCGCCTGCGGGGCTTCGCGGCTGTAGAAGGTGAACTTCAGGGCGTCGGCGATGGCGGCAACCACCGCATCGGGCGAGCCCAGCGGAGCCAGGTAGACGAAGTAGACGCCGTGCTTGAACTGCTCCACTGCCTCCGCCGCCGCTTGCAGCGCCAGGCGGGTCTTGCCCATCCCCCCCGGTCCCAGCAGGGTCAGTAGCCGGCAGGCGGGATCGGCAAGCTGCGTCGCGATGTGGGCGAGTTCCTTCTTTCTGCCCACGAAGGCGTTGGGCTGCGGAGGGAGGTTGTTGGGGTGTGCCGACAGCGACCGCAGCGGCGGAAATTTTGCGATCTTCAAGTCGGAGTGGATTAAGCCTAAGATGGGTTGAGGGTCGCTGAGGTCCTTCAACTGGTGAGCGCCCAGGTCCTCGAGCGTCGCGCCGTCGGGCAAGGGACAGGTTTGTGCGGCTTGGGGGGTGACCAGGATCTGTCC
>DATCIV010000270.1:0-3319 GCA_036507575.1 Candidatus Bipolaricaulota bacterium
CCGGAAACTACCTGGACGGCATGAAGTCCATCGCACAGATCGCGCCCCTTGCCGCGCACGTGCACGCCAAGCTGCTCAAGCTCGACCCCAAAGGCAAGGAGGTCAACATCGATCACGTCGGGGTGTTCAAACTGCTGGCACAAGCCAATTACCAAGGTTTCGTGTCCGCCGAGTACGAAGGGGAAGAGCAGGAGACCCGCGCCGTGCCCCGAGCGATTCGCTATTTGCGGGAGCTGTCGTGAGCAAGCGTCTGCTGATCCGGCCTCATGCCCGCCAGGGAGAGCCGGGGCTGATCACGCGCGTCACCGCTTCGCAAGCGGGCTGGGAGCTGCTCAACGTGGAAGCGCGTCGGCTGGCCAAAGGTCAACGCTGGGAGCACGACACGGACGCGCACGAAGCCGCTTTGGTCGTGTTGGGCGGCCGCTGCGACGTCGACTCCAACCGCGGGCAGTGGCCGGGCCTGGGACGAAGGCCCGACGTCTTTTCCGGCATGCCCCATGCTCTCTACCTGCCTCGCCGCACCCGGTTCACGGTCACCGCGCTGACCGAGGGCCTTGAAGTCGCCCACTGCTGGGTAGCCACCGATCAGGACCATCCCCCACAGTTGGTCACCCCTGAGCAGGGCAACATCGAAATCCGCGGAGGGCATGGCGCCACGCGCCAGATCAACTCGATCCTCCCGCCCGGCTTCGACTGCCACCGCATCGTGTGCGTGGAAGTCTACACCCCCGGCGGCAACTGGAGCAGCTACCCGCCGCACAAGCACGACGTCCACCGCCAGGACGAGGCCGGCAATGTGCTTGAGGCAGACCTCGAAGAGGTTTACTACTACAAGATCGATAAGCCCAAAGGCTACGCGATTCAGCGCGTGTACTCGGCCGATCGCTCGCTGGACGAGGTGATGGTGGCGCACAGCGACGATATCGTGTTGGTCCCCGAGGGCTACCACCCGGTCAGCGCCGCTTACGGATATACCTGTTATTATCTGAACTTCCTGGCGGGTTCGGCTCAATCGCTCGCCAACTCCGACGACCCCGATTACGCCTGGGTGAAGGAAACGTGGACCGGCAAGGACCCACGCGTACCCTTGGTCACCCACGGCATGGAAGGGTCCAACGCGTGAGCGCCAGACGCTACGACTTGCTGACCATGGGACGCAGCTCCATCGATTTGTACGCCAACGACATCGGCGCCCCTTTTCCTGAGATCACCTCGTTTGGCGCCTTCGTGGGCGGGTGCCCGACGAACATCAGCGTCGGCGCGCGCCGTCTTGGTTTGAACGCCGCCTTGCTCACCGCCGTAGGCCAGGACCCGGTCGGCGACTTCGTGCTCAAATTCCTCAACGATGAAGGGGTCGAAACCCGCTTCATACCCCGAAAGCCCGGCAGGCGCACCAGCGCCGTCGTGCTCGGCATCGAGCCGCCGGACAAGTTCCCCTTGGTCTTTTACCGCGATAACTGCGCCGACTCGTTTCTGGACATCGATGACGTGATGTCCATCCCGATGGCAGCGTTCAAGGCCGTGCTCGTCACCGGCACGGGCTTGAGCCGTGAGCCCAGCCGCAGCGCGACCATGCTTGCCGCCGAACGCGCCAAGGCTTCGGGCACCACCGTGTTCATGGACGTCGATTTTCGCGCCGATCAATGGCACGATCCGCGCGCCTTCGGGGTGGTCGTGCGTTCGACCCTCATCAACGTGGACGTGGCCATCGGCACCGAAGAGGAAGTAAAGGCAGCCGCGCTGGGCGACGCGGTGCGCGTGTCGATCGAACATTCGCAGATCTCCAGCCCCAAGGTCAGCGGCGACCTCGATGCCGCGGTGGAAGCAATGCTTGGCATCGGCCCAAAGGCGCTGGTGGTCAAGCGAGGCCTCAAAGGCGCAGCCGTGTATCTGCCCAACCGCCAGATGATCCAGGCACAGCCGTTCCCGGTGGAGGTCGTCAACGTGCTTGGCGCAGGCGACGCTTTTGCAAGCGGTCTTATCTACGGCGTGCTGCACGGCTGGGATTGGCAAAAGAGCGCACGCATGGGCAACGCCTGCGGAGCCATCGTGGTGACGCGCCAGGGCTGCGCCAATTTCATGCCCTATGAAACAGAAGCGCTCCAATTCATCGAAGAGCGAGGGGGGTTCTAGATGAGCTTTCGCCCCGATGCATTTCTGCCTGTGTCCCTTTTGGCTCGGATCACGGACATCCGCGTGAACGAGCCGGACCGGGCGCTGCAGGCGGCCAAGAGGCGTCAGCGGCGAAAGCAGCTCACGCTCGATGGAAAGCTCAACGTGCTTGCGGCCGACCATCCGGCGCGGCGCGTGACCCGCGTGGGCGAGGATGCGCTGGCCATGGCCAATCGTCAGAACTACCTGGCGCGCGTGGTGCGGGTGCTGTCCAGCGATGTCGTGGACGGCGTCATGGCCACCATGGACCTGCTGGAAGAGTTGTTGTTGTTGCACGACCTGTGTGAGCGCGCTGGAGCAGAAGGGTTTTTGCATCGAAAAGTACTCATCGCCAGCTTGAACCGCGGAGGGCTTGCCGGCGCTCAGTGGGAGATGGATGATCCGCTCACCGGCGCCAGCCCTCGGTCCTGCAAGGAGTGGAACTTGGATGGGGCCAAGCTGCTGCTGCGCGTGTGCGACGACGACTCCGGCTCGCTCAAAACGCTGCTTGCCTGCGCCGATTGCATCACCCAGCTCAACGCGCTTGGCCTGCCCACGTTCCTGGAACCCCTGCCCGTGGTCAGAGCCAACGAGGGCTATCAGGTCATCAAGGAAGCGGACGCGCTGGCTCGTTTGGTGGGAGTGGCCTCTGCCCTGGGCGACAGCAGCCGCTACCTGTGGTTGAAGCTGCCGTACTGCGACCGTTACGAGCGCGTGGCCGGCGCGACCACGCTGCCCGTTTTGCTGCTGGGAGGAGAGGCAGTGGGGGATGCCAAGCGGTTGTTGGAGCACATCGCCGCGGGCATGGCCGCCGGCGCCAACGTGCGCGGAACCCTGATCGGGCGCAACGTGCTGTACCCCGGTCAGGAGGATCCTCTGGTGGTGGCCGCCGCCGTTCACGGCATCGTGCACCAGGGGTGGACGGCGCAACAGGCGATGGAGATGGCTGCTGCACGGCGCGGTCAAAATCTGGATTATTTCAACCTGAATTTCTCAGATGGAAAACGCAAATAGGATATAATCGTTTCCCTGCACGGCCAAATCGGTCAGGAAAGCTTCGACCTTCGCTTCGGCAAGGAACAGATCCTGCCGCGACCTCATGCCGTGGAAGCGGACGAACCGAACGATCCAATTCACATAAGATCGTTCGGTATGAATGGAATAGTGG
>DATCIV010000271.1:0-2108 GCA_036507575.1 Candidatus Bipolaricaulota bacterium
AAGCCTGATCGAGCTGATCAACGTGCTGCGGGTCATCCGCGGCAAGAAGCGCTAACATCATGCCCTTGAAGCCGGGCGAGGTCGTCGCCGACAGCGGCCGCTTCGACCAGCGCATCCGCCTGCTGGTCCCACGCTACGACGAATTCCATCAAGCCGTGCTGCGCAGCATCCCCCCGGAATTCAAGGGAAGCGTGCGCGTGCTGGAGCTGGGCTGCGGCACGGGCGAGCTGACCCAGCGGCTGCTGGAGCGGTTTCCGTATGCTCAGGTGTACGCGGTGGACTATTCCGCCAAGATGCTGGCGGTGGCCCGGCACAAGCTTGCCGCCCACGCGGATCGGCTCCAGCTCATCGAGGGCGATTTCAACGTCGTAGAGTTGCCGCCGCAGCTGGATCTGGTCCTTTCGACGCTGGCCATCCACCACCTGACCGATCCCGACAAGCTCAGGTTGTTTCAAAGGGTGTTCCAGCATTTGAGCGAGGGCGGGTGGTTCGTCAACGGCGACGCGGTGCTGTTCGAGTCGGTGCACCATGAATACCTGCATCAGGTCGTGCGCCGGGAGCACGCCGAGGCACAGAACATGACCCTTGAAGCACTTGCGCAACAGCTTGAGGAACAGGGCCACGATCACCCTGCCACCTTGATCCACCAGCTGCACCTCTTGCAGGCGGCGGGGTTCTCGGTGGTGGACGTGATCTGGAAGTACTACTCGCTTGCCGTGTTCGGCGGGTTCAAGGGCAAGCTGCCCGCCCTGCCGACCGACCCTTCCCTCACCTTTGCGTATTGACATGGCCTCTTCGACCGGGGTGTTGGGCCTCAACCTGGCAAGCCGCCTGCTGCTGCTGGTGATCAAGCTGTGGGCATTCGCGCAGACGGGGTTCTTGGTGCTGCTGGGGGAAGCGCTCAACTCGCTGGTGGATTTGATCGTCACGGTCTCGCTGTTGCTGGGAGAACGTCTGGGGCGCAAGGCCGGCGACGCGGAGCACCCCTTTGGGCATCGCCGCGCCCGTCACGTCATCTCGTTGATGGTGGCCGTCACCTTCATCACCGTGACCGGCCTGCAGCTGGTCCGCGAGGCAGTGCCCAGGTTGCTCAGCCCCGTGGCGCCAAGCGATGCGCCGCTTGCCTATATCGTGCTCGGCGTCTCGTTCCTGGTGAACCTGGTGCCGCTTGCGGCGTTCGTGCGCAGCCGCATGCGGGGCGAAATCCTGCTGAAGACCGCCTTCTACGATACGCTGAACGATCAGGTGGCGATCCTGGCCGCGCTGCTGGGCGTGTGGTGGACTGCGCAGGGGCACCCTTGGGCCGACCCTGTGGCCTCGCTGGTGGTGGCGGCGTTGATCGCGGGCAACGCGGTGGTGCTCATCCGCGAGAACGGGCACATGCTGCTGGGCCGTTCCCCGGACCCGGCGTTTTACAAACGCGTGGAGCAAGCGGTGTTGGAAATCCCGGACGTGCGCGGCGTGCACGACATGATCGCCGAGTACATCGGCGTGGATGCCATTCACATGGACATGGACATCGAGGTGGACCCGCAGATGACGGTGCGCCAGGCCGACGGCATCGAGCAGCAGGTGCGCCAGCGCCTCCGGGAGCTGGGCGTGGTCTCCTGCGAGGTGCACCCCTGTGCGCACCATGGAGAACCGCGCAAGATCCACGACGAGTTGTAGGCTTCCAACAGGCAGCAAGTGCTGGGCCGCAGCAATCATTGGGGATGGAGTATTCGGGTAGGGCCGGCTGTGCCGGCCAAATGACTCGTTCATCGAGCAGCGGCTGGCAGAGCCAGCCCTACAAAAATATGCGCAACGTTCATTGCGGTGAAGCACTAGCGGCTTGTTTGGCTTCCAGTTTTACACCACTTCTTGCATGGGCTTTACTTTGGGAGCAGGCAAGGAGCGACCTTCGGACTCAAAATGGGCTATTACGTCCTCAACGACTGCGCACAGCTCAGCGTAAACTTCCTTCGGATCGTCCCCGTGAATTCCGGTAATAAGATCGGGGCACTTACCAAGGTACACCTGGTCTTCCTCGCTCCACTCGACCCATTTGTGGTAACGATCGCTGATTTTCATAAGAGCAGATCAACTCTCAAGAGGCTGGATGCACTCCG
>DATCIV010000272.1:0-2555 GCA_036507575.1 Candidatus Bipolaricaulota bacterium
CGGAGACGTTGAGCGAGAACGACTTTAGGTAAGCCGTCACCTTCGCCGTGAACCGCTTCATTCTGGTCCACTTGTCACCAGTGGACGGGGTAGATTCCTTGATGATCCGATGCAGTGCAGCGTCCTTTTGGAGGTTTTCCAGATGCGATTCCATCAACGCCTTGACCAGGGGATACTCGAGTCGGTCGTACATACAAACCTCCTTTTGCACTCTCTGTGCTCCGTTGCTTGATTCACGGCCCCAGTGTAAGCAGCTTCCCTCTCAAAAACATCGGAAGGATGACGTGGGGCAACTGCGACTTTTGGAAGACGCTACATGCGCTGGGTTACGTCATTTGTCGTAAAGTCAAGCCGCAGGCGGCGGTTTCGCCTGAGCCGGTTTGCGCGCTGGAGCGCGCCGTGCAGGCGGCGTATAATGGCGTATCCCCGTATGAGGAGCGGAGCCACGATCCCCCAAGAGAAGCGCATGAAGTTCATTTTCGTGACCGGAGGCGTGTTGTCCGGGTTGGGCAAGGGCATTGCGTCCGCCTCGATTGCGCTGCTGCTGAAGTCCTGCGGGTTGCGGGTGACCTCGATCAAGATCGACCCGTATCTCAATTGCGACGCCGGCACGATGAGCCCGTATCAGCACGGCGAGGTGTTCGTGCTGGACGACGGCAGCGAAGTGGACATGGATCTGGGCAATTACGAGCGCTTCCTGGGGGCGTCGTTGAGCGGTGCGCATAACCTGACCACGGGCACGATCTACCGCAAGGTGATCGAGCGCGAGCGCCGTGGGGATTACCTTGGAGCCACCGTTCAGATCATCCCGCACATCACCGATCAGATCAAGGCGGACATCAAAGCCGTTGCCCAAGCCAATGCAGCGGACGTGGTGGTGGTGGAGCTGGGGGGCACCGTGGGCGATATCGAGTCCATGCCCTTCCTGGAGGCCGTGCGACAGATGCGCCGCGAGCTGGGCGCAAGCAACTGCCTGTTCGTGCATGCCACCCTCGTCCCCGTGGTCAGCGTGGTGGGGGAACCCAAAACCAAGCCCACCCAACACTCGGTCAAGGAGCTGCGCGCCATCGGCATCCAGCCCGACCTGATCGTGGCCCGCAGCCAGCAGACCTTATCCGAAGAAACCCGCAGGAAGATCTCGCTCTTTTGCGATGTGGACCTTGGGGCCGTGCTCAGCGCTCCCGACGCGCGCACGATCTATGAAGTGCCCCTCATCTTGGAATCACAAGGGGTGACCGATTGGATTGCGCAGCGGCTTCAATTGGGAGCGCTTTCGCCGCAGTTGCAGGGCTGGAGGTCGTTTGTTCAACAGGTGTTGGAGCCAAGTGACCACTTGGAAATTGCAATCGTTGGCAAGTATACGTCGCTTGCGGACAGCTATGTGAGCTACGAGGAGGCGTTGTCGCACGCTGGGGCCGCGCTGGGCGCCGGAGTCTCGATTCGCTGGGTGGAGGCCGAGACGTTTGAGGAGCAGGCCATTAACGGCGTGGATGGGGTGATCGTGCCGGTGGGGTTTGGGCCCCGCGGCAGCGAGGGCAAAATCCAAGCCATCCGATGCGCGCGCGAGAAGAAGGTGCCTTACCTGGGCATCTGCTACGGCTTTCAGCTTGCCGTCATCGAGTTCGCCCGGCACGTTCTGGGGCTCAAAGGAGCCAACAGCACGGAGTTTGAGCCCAACCCCGCGCACCCCGTCATCGATCTGCTGCCCGAGCAGCGTGACGTCAAGCAACTCGGCGGGAGCATGCGCCTGGGGTCGCATCCGGTGGCCGTGGCATCCGGCACGCGCGCGCACCAACTTTACCAACAGGCCGTCATCCACGAACGTCACCGCCATCGTTTCGAAGTGAATCCCGACTACGTCGAGCGGCTGGAGAGCGCGGGGTTGCACTTTACCGGACGCAGTCAGGATGGCCGTCGCATGGAGATCGCGGAGTACGGCGATCATCCCTTCTTCATGGCCGCGCAGTTTCACCCGGAGTTTCTCAGCCGTCCGAACCAACCGCGTCCGTTGTTCACCGGATTGATCGGCGCATGTCTGAAATTGCAAAGCGAGCGTTGATCTGGGGCGTGGCGCTTGCCAGCCTGTCGGGGCTGATCTGGCTGCTGGTGGGCTGGTTGGAGTTGGAGCCGATCACCTCCTTGTCGCGCGGCTTTCAACCTGACGTCGCATTGCAGGGGACGACGTTGACGCATTATGAAGGGATGGGGCGGCGACTGTGGTCGCTGACCGCTCAGACCATCACGGTCGATGAGAAAACCCGCACCACCGTCGCCGAGGCCGTCGAAGTGCGGTTTTGGCATGCAGCGGGCGAGGGTGAGCCGCAGGAGGCGTTGGCCTTGAGCGTACACGCCCAGCGCCTGGTGCTGGACAACGTGCGCCAAGACATGGTCTTTGAGGGCCGCTTGAGCGCAAACGACGCCCATGGACTGGAATTTGCCACCCATGATGCGACGTGGCGTCAGCAAGAAGGGGTGTTGGAGGGTGAGGACATCGTCACGGTACAGCGCGGCGACC
The DNA here is from genome assembly GCA_036507575.1 of Candidatus Bipolaricaulota bacterium. Taxonomy (GTDB): domain Bacteria; phylum Bipolaricaulota; class Bipolaricaulia; order RBG-16-55-9; family JAJCYT01; genus DATCIV01. Next base: position 2,516 of record DATCIV010000272.1, read on the forward strand.
TGTCCCTGGAAGGCGTGGGGTTCCGCTACGACATGCAGGA
>DATCIV010000273.1:0-2118 GCA_036507575.1 Candidatus Bipolaricaulota bacterium
GGGTTCGAGATCGGAAACGCCTTCTCCGAGCTCAACGATCCGCTCGATCAGCGCGGCCGTTTCGAAACCGAGGCGACCCTGCGCCGCCAAGGCGACGAGGAAACCCAGCCGCTGGACGAGGACTTCATCACGGCCCTGGAGCACGGCATGCCCCCCACGGGAGGGCTTGGCGTCGGCGTGGACCGGCTGACCATCCTGCTGACGAATCGGCCCAGCATTCGCGACGTAATCCTGTTCCCCGCCCTGCGCCCCACCGATCAGATTTCGGCTGAGCCTTGACCCCATGCGGGCCCGACTGCAGCTCTGGCGTCAAGCGATGTCCGACCGGCTGGACGCGTGGGCCCTGCGCGTGCGCGGGTGGGATCATCAATGTCTGGAATTCATCTGTCGCCAGCCGCGGCTGCGGCGCGTGTCCAAGCTGTTCATCGTCGCCACCTACTGCGGCGACGGCTACTTGTGGCTGCTGGTGGGTCTGGGCATCATCGGCGGGGGCACGCCCCTGGACCGCAGGCGCGTAGGGGTGATGTTCGTGATCACCTGCCTGAACATCGCCCTGTTTCGATTGTCCAAGCAGCTGACCAAACGGGACCGCCCGGACTCTCCGGCGGCGCTGGAACTGCGCTTTCGCTACCTGGACAGCTACTCCTTCCCCTCCGGCCATGCCACCACCTCCTTTGGCCTGGCCTATATGCTGTCCACGTTCTACCCGTTCTGGCCGGTCCAGACGGCTTCGTATCTCGCGGCGTTTGTGATCGCGTTCTCCCGCGTTTACGTGGGCGAGCACTACCCGTCCGACGTCATCAGCGGCGCCCTGTTGGGGGTGCTTGCCTCCAAGTTGCTGCTGCCACTGGTCGGTGCGCTGTTCATCCCTTGAATCCTGGAGCACCCGCCTTGCGCCTGAAACTTGCAAAACCGGGAATCTGCGTGTACACTTCGATCCCGTCCGTTGATCCCACGTAAACCCGAGCGATTCGGAGGTTGTGCATGTGTGTCCCTCAACATCGCCGTTCGCGCACCGAAGGCAAGCGCAGGCGGGCGTCTTTCTACTATCTCGACCCCTTGGCCATAGGGCAGTGTCCGCGCTGCCATGAGGCAAAGCTGCCCCATCGCGTGTGCGCAAACTGCGGCTACTACAACGGCAAGGACATCCTGAAGCTGGAGCAGGCGGAAAAGGCTTAACCGCGCTCCTGCATCCGGACTCTGTCCTGCTCCACCCGCATGGATTCTCAAGATCTGTTTGGCCAGGCACTGGGCGATTGGCAGCCCGGCAAAGCTGTCTTCATCCAGATCGAGCGAGACGACGGCTTGGTGGAATTTCACGACGTAGCCCCCTATTTTCGAGCCTACTCGGCGTTTGAGCCCATGGAGAAGCTGGCGTTGCAGCACGCCCGAGGCAGGGTGCTGGACGTTGGCTGCGGCGCGGGCCGCCACGCGTTGCACTTGCAGTCGCTGGGGCTGAACGTGATGGCAGTGGACATCTCGCCGGCGGCGGTGGCCCTGGCCAAGCGGCGCGGCGTGCGCAACGCTCAGGTGGCTTCCGCTTGCGAGCGACTGCCGTTTGAGTCGGGGACGTTTCAAACCATACTGATGATGGGCAACAGCTTCGGCATATGCGGCGACGTGCCCTGCACGCGCGCCATGCTCGAGGAATACGGGCGCATCGCCGCGCCGCAGTCTTGTCTGATCGTGCATTGCGCCTCACCAAGCGTCGCCAACCCCAAGCACTTGAGCTACCTGAAGCACAACCTCCAGCGCGGCCGCAGCCTTGGGCTGATCAGGATTCGCGTGCTTTACCAAGGGTTGGCAGGGTCCTGGTTCGACCTGCTGTTCATCGCCCCCAGCGAACTGCTGACATTGGCGTGGGACGCCGGCTGGGAGTTGCTGCAGGTGTACGCCTGCGGCGACGTGGAGCGGGGCTACATCGGCGTGCTGCAAAAGCGACCCAGCCTTTAGCCACGGGATTGCCCCAAAGCCAAGCGCCAAGTACCATAAACGCCTTTGCCGCGCGAAGACGCTGTTCAAGCTCTCGGTTCAAGAGGAGGAACCATCGCCATGGGTTTGCCCGTGTTGCACGTCAAGGGAAGCGCATATGAGCAAGGTCTGACGCACGGAAAGGCG
>DATCIV010000274.1:0-7323 GCA_036507575.1 Candidatus Bipolaricaulota bacterium
CGCACACGGCGCAACTTCGGCCAAATCCCCTATGGTGCTCAAGAATGTCATCTTAGCTAACAACGGTGATGAGAACTGTTCAAACTACCAAAACAAGAAGACCAACATCACGTCGCTGGGCCATAACCTCAGCAGCGACAGCACCTGCGCCAAGTTTTTTCAGGGTTCTGGAGACCTCAACGACACCGACCCCAAGCTCGATCCTGGAGGCTTGAAGGACAACGGCGGGTTCACGCAGACCATCGCGCTGCTGCAAGGTAGCCCGGCCATTGATGCCGTTCCTTTAGGCGCGTGCAAAGATCAGAGCAATACCCCTCAGCCGATTGCCACCGATCAACGGGGCATTGCTCGTCCTCAAGGAAAAGCATGCGACATCGGCGCGTTTGAGCTCACGCGTTAGGGCGCGGCACCAATTCCCCCTTAGCCCCCCTTTGAAAAAGGGGGGCTCTGAAGTTGAGGATTTCAATTCCCCGGCCCTAATACAGAGACCACGTAGTTGTTCAGGTACTTTGTGGCCGCCTGCTGCACATCCGCCGAGGTCAGTGCGCGGATCAACTCGGGATAGTGCTCGTCCATCGCGGCGCCTGCGCCCAGCATCTCGTACCAACCCAGGTACCAGGCGCGGCGCGCGGCCGTCTCGTGGTCGATCAGGTAGTTGCCCACCACGTAGTTCTTTGCGCGCTCCAACTCCTCATCCTCCACGCCGTTGTCCTTGATGTCTTGCAGGATGCCCAGGATGCCTTGTTGCGCCGCTTGCGCGTTTTCAGGCAGCGCGATGATGTACGTCGCCAGGTGGCTGTTCTGTTGCAGCGAAGGGAAGAACGCGCCCGTGGAATAGGCCAGCCCCTGCTGGTCCCGCAGCACCTGGAACAGGCGGCTGCTGGAGCCGCCGCCGAGCACGGCGTTGAGCAGCTTCATCGCCGGATAATCCGGGTCGCTGATCGAGGGGCCGGGGTAGCCGACGACCATCCAGGTGAGGTTCGAGCGCTTGTCGGCCTCGACCTGTTTGGGCGCATCCAAGGCCGCAGGGGTGGGCGCTGCTTGAGCCGCCTCTCCGGGCTCAAGTCCCCCCAGCGCCTGCGCCAAGAGCGCCTGCATCTGCCGGGCATCGAAATTTCCCACGGCCACCACGGTCATGTTGTTGGGGGCGTAGTTCTTCCGATAAAAGTCCACGACGTCGGACGGCGCGATGGAGCCGATGGACTGTTCCGTGCCCAGCGCGGAGTGGCCGTAAGGATGGTTGCCGTACAGCGCGCGCTTGAAGTTGTCGTAGATGACGTTGAAGTTTTGATCGGCGCTTGCGGCGATTTCCTTCAAGAAATCCTGTTTCGTGCGCTCAACCTCCTGCGCCGGAAAAGCCGGGTGCAGCAGCGCGTCCAGGTACAGCGGCAACGCCCGATCCAGCGTGTCGGCGGTGGCGACGAGCGACAGGTGCACCATGTCGTCCAGCACGCCCGTGCCGATGTGCGCGCCCAAGTTCTCCAGCGCCTCGAAGAGCTCGTCTTCGCTGCGCGAGGTCGTGCCCTTGAGCAATAGCTGTTGCGTGAGCGAGGCGATGCCCTCTTTGCCCCTGGGCTCGGAGGCAAGGCCAGTGCCCACGAACGTCTGCAGCGCGATCACGTTCGAGCTGTGGTCCTCGCGCACGATGAGCTTCAGCCCGTTGCCAAGCACGATGGCCTCGCCGGAGGCCTGCGCTTGAGCTTGGCCCTGCGGGATGAGGACTATCTGCAAATAACGGTCCAGGTCCACGTACGCGCGCGCCGTCTCCACCAAGTCGTCCACCGTCACGGCGCGCACGCCCGCGGGGTAAGTCTGGGCGAAGCGATAATCCCCCGCCACGATCGAATAGAACCCCAGCGTGCCCGCAAGCCCCGAGTTGGTCTCCTCGCTCAGCGCGTTGCTCGACAGCAGGATGGTCTTGGCGCGCTCCAGTTCCTGGGGGCTGACGTCGCCGCTCAGAATGCGCCGCAACTGCGCCAGGACGGCCTGCTCCACCGCCCCGCGGTTCTCGTAGGGGAATTCGGCGTAGACCGTGAACAGCCCGGGGTCCTTCTGGGTGAGGTAGCCCGCGTTGACCGTGCGCACCAAGCCTAATTTCTGGATGTTCTGGTAGAAGCGCGACCCGCGCCCCTGGGAGAGCACGCCCAGCAAGACGTCCATGGCGTAGACGTCCTTGGCCTGACGGACCGAGGGGCCGCGCCACGCCATCACCAGGTACCCTTGGCCGACGTCGCGCTCGATCTCCTTGAGCGCCTTGCCGGCCATCTCGGGCTCCTGCGGGATGCGCAGGTCCTGCGGCGCCCGCCCGCTCATCGCGGCGAACCGCTGTCGGATGGTCACCAGCGCGTCGATCTCGTCGAAGTCGCCGGCCACCACCAGCACCATGTTGTCGGGCGTGTAGAAGCGCTGCATGTAGGCCAGGAAATCGTCGCGCGTCAGGCTATCCAGGCTCTCCTGCGTGCCCACGATGGGCAGGCCGTAAGGATGGATTTTGAAGAACTCCTGATAGGTCTGCCAGAAAATGAACTGAGTAGGATCGTCCGCGCGCTGGTCCATCTCGCGCAAGACGACCTCTTTTTCGCGGACGATCTCCTCTTCCGGAAAGGCGGCGTTTTGCGTGATGTCGGCCATGATGTCCAGCGCCGTCGCCGTGTGCTCGCCCGGCACGGTGATGTAATAGTGCGTCCAGTCGAAGGAGGTGGACGCGTTGGACCGCCCTCCCAGCCCCTCGATCACGGCGTCAAAACCGCCGGGGTAGCGCGGCGTTCCCTTGAACAGCATGTGCTCGAAGAAGTGCGAAATACCGGCGTTCTGTGCCGTTTCGTGGAGGCTGCCGGTGTTGACCCACATGTCCACCGTGGTGATGGAAACGCCCGGGCGATCGGCCAACAACACCTGCAACCCGTTGTCCAACACGAACGCCTTCACGCTTTCAACGCCCTGGCCCAACCCCAAGGGACCCAGGGGCAGCAACGCGCCGAGCAGGACGCCCAGCGCCAGCGACAACCGGACCCATTTCATCAGCGACACCTCCTCAAATTCCCTTAACAGAGGGTTGATCCTCAGTATACAACGGCAGTGCGGGGGAGTTACGCGGGCTTGCTTGGATGTGGGGCGGTGATGGACTTCCTGAGCCGAAGGGACCCGCTGCATCCATGGACAGCTCACGTTCGGCCTATGGTTGAGCCATGAGCGCACGCATGATCTTGGCCATCTCCTGGCTCGCCTTGGTCGCCGCAGTGGCAGGGTGCGACCTTGCTCCCTCGGTTCGCCCTGCAACGCTGAGCGATCCGCCGTTTGCCGCGTTCAGCTTCTCACCCGTAGAACCCGAGCTCGGCCAAGCAGTGGAGTTTCGCGCCGTTGAAGAACCCACCCTGACCGACTTCAGCCGTCCGGCCGCCTTTGATTGGGATTTCGGGGACGGCGCCGTGGCCGACGGGCCTTTGGTTTCGCACGCGTTTGGACAGGCCGGCGCGTTCCGGGTCACGCTCACCACGACCAGCGACCAGGGGCTGCGCTCGACGACGGCGCAGACCGTGCGCGTCCAAGCGCCACGGCCCGCGGAGCCGCAGTTTCCGTACACGTTTGGCTCAGGGCTGTACTTGGTCGGAGAGGACATCGAACCGGGGACCTATCGCACCCGTTCTCCAGGGAACGAGTGCTTCTGGGAGCGCTTGAAAGGCGTGGATGGGACGCAGGACGCCATCATCGCCAGGGAATACAACGATGGGCCAGCCGTGGTCCAGATCAAGGGCCGCGACGGGGCGTTTCGCTCCCAGGGCTGCGCGCGCTGGACGAAGGATCTTTCTCCCGTCACCGCTCATCCGGATGCGCCCTTTGGCCAAGGGGTGTTCATCGTGGGAACGGACATCTCGCCCGGCATCTGGGTGTCCGAGGACACCGGCCGCTGCTACTGGACGCGCTTGGCGGGGTTCAGCTGGGAGCCCGAGGACGTGCTCGCCGATGGCTTCGAACGCAACACGCCGGTGGCCGTGCTCGTCGAGGACGGCGATGCGGGCTTTGCCAGCAGCGAGTGCGGCGCTTGGACGAAGTTTCAGGTCAGGGAATAGACATCCCGCTTGCGCGAAAATGACGAGCTTGTTTGATGGCAGGGCGCATCCTTCTAAGGTATAAAGGCGCCGTATCTGAAAGAAGGAACGCTTCATGCTCAACGCCACGGTGGCCATGCTCGTCACTGTGATCGCTTACGCCCTGATCATCTCCGAAAAGATCCCCCGCCTCATCAGCGCCTTCACCGGAGCCGTGGCCATGGTCGTGTTGGGGACGTGGCTTGGGTTTTACTCCGAGAAACTGGCGCTTGAATCCATCGACTTCGACACCTTGGGCCTGCTGATCGGGCTGATGGTCTTCGTCAGTTTGCTCAAGCGGACGGGCGCGTTCGAGGCGCTGTCGGTGTGGACCACCCAGGTGACCAAAGGCAACCCCCTCTTGCTGCTTTGCGCGCTCAGCGCCATGGCCATGGCCCTCTCCATGCTGGTCAACAACGTCACCGTGATCCTGTTCATGGCCCCCATCACGGCCACCATCACCAACTCGCTGGGCATCTCGGTCATCCCCTTCCTCATCGCCGAGGCCGTCTTCTCCAACATCGGCGGCATCGCCACCCTGATCGGCGACCCGCCCAATGTGCTCATCGGCTCGGCCGCAGGCTTCAGCTTCACGGATTTCCTTATACACCTTGCCCCCATCGTGCTCGTCATCGCCGCGGTGTGCATGGGGTGTTTTCTATGGCTGTTTCGAGGACAGCTGGCTGATTCGACCCATTCCATCCCTCCTCTGGCTACCGTGGAGATCAAGGGCATCATCAGGGAGCCCGCCCACTTGAAACGCTTGCTGGTCATCATCTCCACCGGCTTGGTGCTGTTCTTCACGTATGACCTGCTGAAGCTGTCCCCCGGGATCGTGGCGTTGCTGATTGGTGTCGTGTCGCTGTTGCTGGTGCGCTCCAAGATCGACGAGATTGTGGCCGAGATCGAGTGGAACATCCTGTTGTTCTTCGCCGCGCTGTTTGTGATCGTGGGCGGCTTGGACGCCGTGGGCGTGCTGGACGCCATCGCCGAAGCGCTCGGCAGCTTTGCCCAGGGCAACCTGGCGGGCGCCATGGTGCTGTTCCTGTGGCTTTCCGCCTTCCTGTCCGCCGTGATCGACAACATCCCCTTCACCGTGGTGATGATCCCCATCATCCAGCACCTGCAGCAGACGGGGTTGGATGTCAACCCATTGTGGTGGGCGCTTGCGTTGGGCGTAGGGCTGGGAGGGAACGGCACGCCCATCGGCTCATCCGCAGGCTTGTTTGCGCAACACTACAGCGAGCGGACCAAAGAGCCCATCAGCTTCAAAGCATGGCTCAAGGTGGGGGGAACCCTGGCGCTCGTCAGCACCGCGGCGGCGACGGCGCTGCTGCTGCTTTTCTTTTGGGTGGGCTGGCTCTAGCGAAGTCCCAGGGCTTTTCTGGCTTTCACCGCATCGTCCACGGTGAACGCGATCTCGACTTCGTGGGCGGCGTGATTGACGTTCAACAAGTAGAGCGAGTCGATGTTGACCCCGGCGTCGCCCAGTTGTTTGGCAAAGCGGCCCAACTCCCCGGCGTGGTCCATCAACGGAAGCGTCAGCACCTCCGCCTCCTGGAAATGTAGCCCCAGCTCCTTCAGCACGGCCCGCGTCTGACCGTCGTTGTCGGTCACCAGGGCGAATATCGAGATGTCTTGGCGGCTTACGCTGGCGATGGCGCGGATGCCGACGCCGTGCATGCCAAGCGCTTGGCCCATCCTGGCCAGCTGCCCCGGCTTGTTGGAAAGCTCGACGCGGAATTCCTTCATCTGCTCCCGCCAAAGCGCCGCGCGCTTAGATCTTGCCCAGCAGCGAGCGGGCGATGATCACGCGCTGGATTTCGGACGTGCCCTCGTACAGCTCCATGATCTTGGCGTCGCGGTAGAAGCGCTCCACGTGGTACTCCTTGATGAAACCGTACCCGCCGTGGATCTGCAGCGCCTCGTTGGCCACCTCGCGGGCCACTCGTCCGGCGAACAGCTTGGCCATGGACGCCTCCCGCGCGGGGTTCTCGCCCTTGGCGATCTCGGAGGCCGCGCGATAGACCAGCCAGCGGGCGGCCTCGATGTCGGTCGCCATGTCCGCCAGTTTGAACTGGATCGCCTGAAAATCAACGATCGGACGGCCGAACTGGCTGCGCTCCTGGGCATACTTGAACGCTTCGTCAAAGGCGCCCTGCGCCAAGCCCACCGCTTGTGCGGCCACGGCAGTGCGCCCGCCTGCAAAGAACGTCATCAGGTGATAAAAGCCCATCCCCTCCTGCCCCACGATGTTCTCGGCGGGCACGCGCAGGTTTTCGAAGGTGAGCGCGGCCAGGTCGGAAGCGCGGATGCCGAGCTTGTTGTGCATGGCCTCGGCGGTGAAGCCCTTGCGGTCGGTCTCCACCACGAAGGCCGTGATGCCGCCGTGGCGCTCCGGCGGGTTGGTGTCCGTGCGGGTGAACACGATCACGAAGTCCGCCACCGAGCCGTTGGTGATGAACATCTTGGAGCCGTTGATGACGTAATCTTTTCCATCCTTGACGGCGCGGGTCTTGAGGCTGGCCACGTCCGAGCCGGCGTCGGGCTCGGTGATGGCGCTGCCGCAGACCCAGTCGCCCTTGGCCACCGGCGTGACGTACTTCTTCTTCTGCTCCTCGGTGCCGTAACGCAGGATCATCTCAAGGCCGAAGCCGCGCGCCGTGATGCACTGTGCGATGCCGGGATCGCCCCTGAACAGCTCCTCGATCACCAACATCGCAGTCAGAAAATCCAGCCCGCCGCCGCCGTACTCAGCGGGTATGCCGGAGGCGACCAAGTCCAGCTTGACCGCTTCCTTCACGATCTCGTGAGGGTACTGGCACGTCTCGTCGTGGTGCTTGGCTGCGGGGCGGATGACCTCTTCGGCGAATTTCCTGGCCGTCTTCTTGATGAGCTTTTGCTCGGGGGACAGTTCAAAGTCCACGGCGCCTCCTTAGGTGTTGTGTTTTCAAACGCAGCGCCTCTGGTCGAGGGCGCGCCCATTATAGGACGAAATCCTCTGTTACTGCCAGAAGGGACTGGTTCAACGCGGTGGTTTCATTTCGGCTGGAACACTTGAATCAGGTGATTGCCCGCGTCGGCCACGTATACGAAGCCTTGGCTATCCACTTCGAGATCACGCACTTGCGGCAGGAACCGGCCGCTGCCCTGACCTTCGCCGCCCCACTCGGCAAGCAGGTTGAAGCTTGGATCGAACTTGCGGATCTTGATGTTCTTGCCTTCGAAGCGGGTG
>DATCIV010000275.1:0-8401 GCA_036507575.1 Candidatus Bipolaricaulota bacterium
ATTGCTGCGAGACTTCTTTTTTGCCGCTCATAGTCCTCCTTCCTCCTTGAATTGTTGGTTAAGCATTGATGTGGTTGGCATGATTATAGCCGCCTCGCACCGGACACTGACACCAGTGCGCCTCCACCGTTGCCGCTGCCCGATTACTTGATGTAAACGGTCTTGACGTTCACAAATTCGCGGATGCCGTAGTGGGAGAGCTCCCGCCCGTAACCGCTTTCCTTGATCCCGCCGAAAGGCAGGCGCGGGTCGGACTTGACGAAGGCGTTGACAAAGCAACTGCCCGCCTCCAGTTCCTCGGTGGCGATGCGCTCGCCGCGCGCCAGGTCCCGCGTGAACACGGCGGCTCCCAGTCCGAAGGCGGAGTCGTTGGCGACATGGATGGCGTCGGCTTCGTCTGCGGCCGAGATCAGGGCAGCCACCGGACCGAACAGCTCCTCGTCGTAGGCGGGCATCCCCTTTTTAACCTCGGTGAGCACGGTGGGCGGATAGAAGGCGCCCGGCCCTTGCGGCACTTCGCCGCCCAGCAGCCGTTTGGCGCCGAGCTTGATGCTCCGCTGCACCTGCGCGTGCAGCTCGTCGCGCAGATCCACTCGCGCTTGCGGGCCGAGGTCGCTGCCCTCGTCCAGCGGATCGCCCATCTTTTTGGCGCGCATGTGCTCCACGAACAGCGCTTCAAATCGCTCGCGCACCGGCTCCACCACGATGAAGCGCTTGGCCGAAATGCAGCTTTGCCCGGCGTTGATGAGCCGGCTGGTCGCGCACGTGGCGGCGGCCTGCTCGAGATCGGCGTCCTCCAGGATCAGGTACGGATCGCTTCCGCCCAGTTCCAGCACGGTTTTTTTGAGCATTTTTCCGGCCTTCCCGGCCACCGCCCGCCCCGCGGGCGTGCTCCCGGTGAGGGTAACCGCTTTGATGAACCGATGCTCGATCAGCGCGTCCACCTGCCGGCTTCCCACCAGCAACGCGCGGAACAACTCTGCGGGAAAACCCGCCTGCCTGAACACCTCTTCGATGGCCAACGCACAACCGGGTACGTTGGAGGCGTGCTTGAGCACGCCGGCATTTCCAGCCATCAGCGCCGGCGCGGCGAAGCGAAACACCTGCCAGAACGGGAAATTCCAGGGCATCACGGCAAGCACCACGCCCAGCGGCTGGAAGGCGACGAAGCTTTTCCCGGCGTCGCTGACGACCGGCTCGCTGTTGAGCATGGCTTGGGCGTGGTCGGCGTAGTAATCACAGACGAGGGCGCACTTTTCGACCTCCGCGCGCCCTTCGCGCACGACTTTTCCCATCTCGACCGCCATGAGCTCTGCATAGGCTTTGGCGTTTTCTCTCAGGATCTGCGCGGCCCGCTTCATGAGCTTGGCGCGCTCTGCGAAGGGCACTTTGCGCCAGCTCTCGTACGCTTGGTGGGCCTGCTCGATGGCCTGGACTGCCTGCTTGGGGCCCATCTCCTGAAAGCGGTTGACCTCTTCTCCGGTGGCCGGATTGATCACGTCCATCGCCATAAAATATGGTTACTCCTCCTGTGGGGTTGTTTGCGTCGAACCAGAACAATAACAGTGTATGCCCCCCTCTGGGGGCGCTCAACCTGCAACGGATGCACCCGTGCTGTGGTGGGTAAAGGCTAGGCGATGACGCGGCGCTTGAACTCCACCCGCATCTGCACGCCCTCTTCCAGCGCCTTGCCAAACGTCTCCCTGCCGTAGGTCAGGTACAACACCGGGAAGCCGATGAACTCTTCGTTGTGGCGAAAAGCCCGAAGCGGCTGCTTGCCGCCGGTGGTGTAAATCAGCGTGTCCGCGCGCTCCTCGATGCCAAGCCACCGGGCCTGCAGCTCCACGTGGCACGGGGCGTAGTCCTGCCACACGCGCCCGCCCATGTGCGGCATCTGCGGCGCGGTGACCAGGGTGAGGATCACCAGCGGCATGGTGGGGATCACCTGATGGTCGCGCATCGCTTGATAAACCTGCTTGGCGCTCAGCGAGCGCGTTTCGCCGGGGCCGTAGGCGTAGCGGAACGTTCCGCCCTCGTAGCGCACGGGCACCCGTTGTTTGCGCGCGTTGATGCCTTCAATCAGGAAGGTGTCCTGCACGTAGTGCTTGCCGGAGTCCGGGACGGGCAGCTCCCAGAAAGGGAACCCTTCGGCTTCCAGCATCTCCAGGACGTCGGCGGTGCAGGGCTGCAAGTGCTTGGAATAAGCCAGCTCCGGGATGAACGAGTACCCCAACAGCCCCAGCAAGTCTCTGCGCAGGTCCAGCAGGCGCCTTGCCACCTCCCCTTCGCCGGCGTACCTGGCGTAGATCGCATCGAGTTGATCGAAGCGCTGGCGAAACTCCGGGATGTTTTGCTCGGGCGCGCTCTTGACCCGGTTCTGCCCGTCGGGGCTGAAGAACTTGTCGCGGTCGTAGGCGAATCGATCTTGCAGGTTGGGGATGATGAGGGGGTCCAGCGCTTTCAGGCTGACGATGCCAAATTGCAGCGTAAAGGCCTTGGGCGTGTCTGCGCGCGGGATGTAGTTGTCGTAGGCGAGGTTGAGCACCTTGTCCCGGGGCAGGCCCAGCGCCTCCTGCAGCCGCAGCAGCACGTAGTTGCCCCACACCTCGTCGATGGGCAGGTTCGGGGTCAGGTGCGAGAACGTGCTGAGCAGCTCGGCGCCCAGGCGAGCGCGAACCTTTGGAAAGCGCACGCGCCGCTCCTGTCCCTTGCGGAAACGCGCAAGGTTGTCATCCAGAATGGCCTGCAGGTCTTCCTCGACCCGGGTGGGACAGATACAGCCCGCTTCGCCCATGGCATTTCACCTCGAACGGATCAACTCCGGCGCGCCGGTTCAGGCATGATACGGACCCGTCGCAGGGGCGGCAAACGAAAGCGGCCTTCCGCCTTGACGCACTACGGCGCGTTTGATAAGATGCCCTCGTTCATAACCCAACTTTCGCTCCATGATGATCCAAGCGAATGTCGCAAAGCAGGATGGAGGTGTTTCCTATTCCCAATAAAGCATCGGCGATCAAACGCGTGCGCCAAAACGACAAGCGCAGGCTGCGCAACCTGCGCCGCAAGAAACAGATCCGCGAGTTGGCCAAACAGCTGAAAGACCACCTGACCGCCGGCCAGCGCGAGCAGGCCAAGGGCCTGCTGCCCGAACTCATGAAGGCCGTTGACAAGGCGGCGCAAAACCACACGATCCACCCCAACAAAGCTGCACGCATCAAGGCGCGTTTTGCCAAGAAAGTAGCTGACGCGGCATGATGCGCCGGCGCGCGGCCCAGGGTGGTCCACCCGGGTGCCCCCGTTGAAACCCGCCGTTGACGGTCTGCCCGAACTTCAAGAGGTCAGTGGCCCGAACCTGCGATCTTTGCTCGACGACAAACGCTGGGTGCTCAAGGCGGCTACTCAACCCGGCGATGTGACGGGCGCCTGCGGCGTGGCCGCTCAGCTGCTCTTCCTGCGCGCCTCGGGCTCGCGCGAACGTTTCCTGCAACCGACCCCTTTTCACTCGCCTTCCCTGCTGTCCGGCGTGAAAGACGCGGTCGAGCGTCTGGTGCAGGCGTTGCAGCGCCAGGAGCAGGTCTTCATCCACGGGGATTTCGACGTGGACGGGATCACGGGCACGGCCTTGTTCTATCTCGGGTTGAGACAGCTGGGCTTCTCCAAGATCAAGGTCGACGTCTCCGATCGTCAGCGCGGCCACGGTCCCGCCGATCAGGTGGTCCAGCGGCTGATCGCCGAAAAATTCTCCCTGCTGGTGACCGTCGACTGCGGCATTTCCGACGTGGAAGCGGTCACCGCCCTGCGCGCCGCCGGCATCGACACCCTCGTCACCGACCACCACCAGCCGCCCACGGACTTGCCGCCTGCTGTGGCGCTGATCAACCCCAAGCTGCCCGGCTGCCGCTATCCCAACCCGGACTTGGCCGGCGTGGGAGTGGCTTTTCAGCTGTTGAGGGCACTGTACGAACGGCTGGATTGCCCGCTCGAGCAAGCGCATTTTCTGGATTTGGTCATGCTGGGAACGGTGGCGGACCTGGTGCCCTTGGTGCGAAACGGCGAACGGGAAAACCACGAGCTGGTGCGCTCCGGCCTGGAGCAGGTCGCACAGGGGAAGGGCAACGTGGGCCTGCAGACCTTGATGAAGACGCTGGGGTTGAACCCCGCCCCGCCCTCGGCCGGCCAGATCGGCTTCATCGTCGCCCCCCACTTGAACGCAGCCAACCGCGTGGGGGACCCGCGGGTGGCGCTGCTGTTGTTGACCACCCGCAACCAGGGCCTGGCGCAATACCTTGCCGAGACGTTGATCGCCTACAATCAAGACCGCAAGCTGGCTCAAACCCAGCTGTGCCACGTGGTGGACCAACAACTCGAAGGCGCGCAGCGCCCCTTGGCGCAACAAGGGGTCGTGTGGCTGGAAGGGACGCGCTGGAACCCGGGCATCCTGGGGTTGGTCGCTTCCCACGTGGCCGACGAGCACGGCCTGCCGGTCTTCTTGGTGTCCCGCGAGGGCGCCATCAGCCGCGCCTCGGCCCGCAGCGTGGGCGATTTTAACCTGATCCGCTGCCTGCAACACTGCGGCCAGACCTTTCTGCGCTACGGCGGCCATGCGATGGCGGCAGGTTTCACCATCCGCACGGCACACCTGCCGCTTGCCAAGGAGCAAATCCTGGCCTACGCCCGGGATCACGCCCGCCAGGGAAATGGCGTGGTCCACGAGATCGACCTGACGCTCGCGCCGGAGCAGGTGGGCTTGACCTTGCACGAGGAGATTCAGCAGCTGGCACCCTTTGGCGTGGGCCATCCCACCCCGCGGTTCCTGCTGCCGCGGGTGAGCTTGTCCAACCTGGTCACCGTGGGCGAGGGCAAGCACCTCAAGTGCCTGGCCAGGGCCAACGGATGCACCTTCGAGGCCATTGGGTTCGACATGGGAAGCCACTTGAGCTGCCTGATGGATGCCCAGGAGGTGGGCCTGGTCTTCAGGGTGGGCCGCAACGATTGGCTGGGGCAGACGAAGGTTCAGTTGGAGCTTGCCGACGTGGTCGAGCCCACGGATGCGTGAAGCCACGCAGAGCATTTGAGCCGCAGCAACCACCAGAGAAACACCGGAATCCGTATAGCCCTGCCCAGTCGATGAGGTTCCAGGCAAAGCCGAAAGGCCCATTCCAAGCCCGCCCGTTGCATCCAGCGCGGCGCACGCAACAGCCGGCCTGACAGCACGTCAAAACTCCCCCCCACCCCCATGATGACGGGCACGCCAAGCGCGTGGCGCTGCGCAAGCGCCCAGTATTCCTGACGGGGGGCGCCCATGCCGACGAACAGCAGATCGGGGGTCGCCTGGCGGATGCGCTCCACGAGGGGGCAAGGCGCGCGATCGGTTTCAAAGTAGCCGTGGTGGGTGCCCACCACGTTCAAGCCCGGGTAAGCGCGCTGCAGGCTAGCGGCCGCGCGCTCGGCCACCCCGGGCGCAGCGCCCAGCAGGAACACGCGATGGCCGCGCGAAGCGGCGCGCGCGCACAACGCCTGCAGCAGATCAATCCCGGTCACCCGCTCGGGCAGGGGAGCGCCCAGCCAGCGCGATGCCCACACGATCCCCGTTCCATCGGCAGCGACCAGATCGGCCCGTTCGTAGCAGGATCGCCACTGTGCATCGGTGCGCGCACGAACCAAGGCCGTGGCGTCGGATGTGGCGACCAGGCGCGGGATCCCGGCATGGATGAAACCCTCGATGCGCTCAACGGCTTCGCCCAGGCCGATGCGGTCGAAGGGAACGCCGAACAGACAAAACCGCCTGGCGCTTGCGGTCCAGGTCGGCTGCATGCCGCAGGGAACCAGGCACAAAGCCAGGGCTATCCCGGTCAGGGCGGTCAACGGCAAGGCCAACTGCGGATGGTGGATCCACGCCACCCCCAGGACGCTTGCGCCGCTCAAGGCAGCGTAGAGGAGCAGCAACCGCGCCGGCACGATCCCCTGGGTGGCCGTCGACACGATCCCCAGCGCCGGGCGCAACGTCAGCGGCGGCAGGCCCAGGATGAACACAGGCGCCAGCAGCGCCACGGTGGCGCCGGTCTTCACTGCGCCCGCGATCGTGACCAGGCCGAGCAGCAAGCCCACTCCCTGGCTCGTCCATCGCGTCAGCGCGATCCGCCGCCCCAAGGCCCAGGTCAACCCCAGCAGCGCCAATCCGGCGAGCGAAGCGGCGAAGATCGAGGGTTGGGGTTGCAGCAAGGTCATGGCCAGCAGGGCCGCGCAGACCACCCAGCCCACCTGGGCCGTCGTCCGGCTGGACCCGTGTTCGCGCACGAATCCCACCGCCTGCGCGTTTAAGATCAGCCACAGCGCCGACAGCGGCAGGCTCCAAGCGCCCAGTTCCACGTACGCTCCGCCCCATCCGCGGATCAATTCGAGCCGAAAACCAAAGGCATAGGCCGCCAGGGCGCCGACCACAAGCGCCCAACGTTGGCGCCTCGGCCGGACCTGATCAGCGTGGGATTGCGCAAGAGGCCACAGCAGCGCCAGCGCCGCCACCCCCAGCCAGCGCACGTCCTGGCTGAACAGCCCCAGCAACGCCAGCAAGACGCCGACCGCCATCCGCACCGTGCCCAGTCCTCTCACCAAAGCCTTTCAAATGGCGTGTTTTAAGCCACGGTAAGGCAAGCATCCCGCTGGAGCCAAGGACGGGGGGGCGTAACGGACGTTACCTTTGTCCGCGGAAAAATCTATGGATGGAATAGGGGCTACGCGAAACAGTATTTAGAAGTAGAAGTGAAGGCCCAAGCCGAGTGTGCCGGAAAAGCCAAGCGACGGGCGCACCTCGACGGCGGCTTCGACGTTTCCGATCAGCATTTCGTAAAAGGGGATGGGCGTTTCAAGGGCCACAAACCCTTGCATGGCCAAAAACGCCGAGAACGGGTCCACCGCCACGATCTGTCCAAAGCGCAGCGTCATGCCCAACCCGGCGTACAGCGTGATCGGCTCAAACAGGGCCAGGCCCTGCAGTCCGCGCAAGGTGATGAACAAGTGGTTGTCCAGCGCGCCCAGCACCATCTCGCTGCCGCGCTCATTCCCCAGCCAAAAGCGCACGCTCAGGCAGCAAGCCGACCCGCTGCTTTCCAGGCCGAAGCCGAAGGTGCCGGCCTGCGGTTGCTCGACCGGCTCTTCTTGCGCAACGCAGGCAACGCTCAAAACCAAGCTGAAGAGCAAGCTCAGCCATCTGGGATGGGGCCATTGAAAACTCATGGGATTTTCTCTCGCTGCAAGGCTCAACCCTTCTTTCATAGCACATCGGTTGTGAAGTTATGGTTCCAGAGAGGTGGAAATTCGGTGGAAGCCGGGCGCTCTGGAGGATTCTCCCTGAATTTGTTACGCTAGCAACCATGGAAACAGGCGAACGCACGTTGGCGGTCTTTCTGGACTTCGAAAACCTGGCGATGGGCTTCGAACGCGGGAAAGCCCAGAAAACCTTCGACGTCCATAAGGTGCTCGAGCGACTGGTGGAGAAGGGCAAGATCCTGGTCAAGATCGGCTACGCGGACTGGAGTCGTTTCACCGATTACAAAGCCCAGCTGCACGAAGCCGCCTTTGAGCTGATCGACATCCCGCGGCGCAACCGTACGGGCAAGAACTCGGCCGACATCCGCTTGTGCGTGGACGCCATGGATTTGTCCTACGCCAAGGAGCACATCGACACCTTCGTCATCATCTCCGGGGACAGCGATTTTTCGCCGCTGGTGTCCAAGCTCAAGGAGAACGGGAAATACGTCATCGGCTTGGCGATGGAGGGGTCTGCCTCCAGCCTGCTGGTGGACAACTGCGATGAATTCATCTTCTACGACGAGCTGGAGCAGGTAGCCACCAAGCCGCCTCCGCTGACCCAGCAGCTGTCCAAAGAGAAGCGCACGGTCTTTCAGCTCCTGATCGAATCGGTCATCGCCTTGATGCGAGAGAACCGAGGCGTGATTTATTCCTCCATGGTCAAGGACACCATGAAGCGCAAGCGCCCCTCGTTCAACGAGGCCCGATACGGTTACCGCGCCTTCAGCGACTTGCTGGAGGACGCCGCCGAGCACAAGTTGCTGGTCCTGCGCAAGGACGCCCGCAGCGGCACCTACGTGGTGGAGGGCTTCGGGAAGGCCTCCAAGTGAGCGACCCGCGAGCATTGCTCGCAGGGTTTGCCGGCGTTATCGAGCTGCCCGTGGCCTGGGGGGAGATGGACGCCTTCGGCCACGTGAACAACATCTACTACTTCCGTTACTTCGAAAGCGGGCGTTTGGATTATTTCGCCCGCATCGGCTACCTGGACTACGTCAAGCACACGGGCCTGGGCCCCATTCTGGCCTCCACCCAATGCACGTTTCGTAAGCCCCTGGTCTACCCCGACACGGTCTCGGTGGGCACGCGCGTCAGC
>DATCIV010000276.1:0-5348 GCA_036507575.1 Candidatus Bipolaricaulota bacterium
GAGATCCTTGGATCTCGAGCAGGTTCACCCAGCGGCTGCCGTCGAGCGCATCCAGTTCAAGCCGCAGCGTGTCCCCCTCAAGCCGGCTGTGCACGACCAGACCCGCGTTGGACACGGGGTTGGTGTACAGCTGAGAGATGATTTCCGTCACCAGATCGGACAGCTGCGGCCAGCGGACCCAGTTGGCGGTCCAGGCGCCGCTCATGTCCGCATTCAGCACGGCCACCTGCCCCAAGCCGTACTGCCAGAAGCTGAGCAGCGGATTGCCCTCGACCGTGATGGCCGTCTGGGCCAAAGGCTTGGCGTACGTGCGCACGTAGCCTCGGATCGCGGGCAGAGACTCCACGTCGAAGCCGCTCAGCCGCAGGCGCGCAAAGGGCCCGGCGCCCGGCTGGAATTCCCCGATCACCCAGCGCTGCTGCACGATGCGGCGCGTCTCGCGCACGGAGATCTTGGGAAGCTCGGCGATGTCGCGCACCAAGTACATCTGTCCTTGCCCGGCGTCGGCGATCCTGGCCAACATGTCCTCGTCGGGCTGCTGGCCGAAGCCGATGCTGGACATGGTCACGTCGCTTTCGCCGATGGTGCCAAACAGGCTGGTGAAGTCGCGGTCCTGGCGCACGGTCTTGCCGTCGGAGAACACCAGGACGTGCTTGATGCGCGCCGGGATGTTCTCCATCTGTTCGAAAGCATCCCGCAGCGCCGGGAGCAGGTCCGTGCCGCCGCCCGAGAACATCTGCTGGATCTGATCGTAGATGCCCTGGCGCGCAGCCTGGTCTTGCAGAGGCTGAATGGGGATCAGCCAGCTGTGCGAGGTGTCAAAGATCACGATCCCGATCCAGTCGCCTTCGCGCAGCACCTGGATGCTGGCCGCCGCCGCTTCCTTGAGCACATCCAGCTTGGTCAGCCCTGAGCCGGCGATGGCCGCTTGCCCCATGCTGCTGGATCGGTCCAGCACGAAGGTGATGGCCACCCCCGGCAGCTGCTCGCGCTGCGGCCCTTCGAACGAGACGGGCAGCATCTCCTCCATGGGCGTCTTGATCACGCCCTCCAAGGCCTTTTGGCCTTCGATGACCCACAAGCCGCCCCCCAGCTCGCCCACGTAGGTCTTGAGCGATGCGATGGACGAGGCATCCAGCCCTTGCAGCGGCACGTTGTTCAGAATCACCGTTTTGAACGCAGCCAGATCGCTCGCGCGAAGCGCTTGAGGGGTGAACACCCTGCGCTCCAGGCTGAACCCCGCCGCGCTCAACAACGCGGCCAAACCTTCGGCCTGGCCAAGCTGCGCCTCCAGCACCAAGACCGCCGCGCTGCCCGAGACGGTCACCAGGTCCGTTGCAACGTTGTTCTCAAGCAACGCGTCTTGTGCCGTCTGCAGTCGCACCTGATATCGGTAGTGCCCCGGAGCAGGCAGCGCATCCACAAAATGGATGGGGTTCGCGCCGGGCTCCAGCGTGACGGGCATGGCCTGGATGAGCTGCTCGTTGCGGTAAACGAGCAGCGTCCCCGTGCCGGCCTCGGCCGCGTGGATGTAGACCGCACCCTCAAACTGCTGCGCGGGCAAAACCTCGCGCGGCAACTGCAAGCTGTCCACCCGAGCATCGACAGCGGCTTGTTGGCCCAGGGCCACCGTCCAGATGCGCACGCCGCCCCTTCTGGCCTGCTCAAGCACGCCGAGCAGTTCCAGCTCATCCACCTGACCATCGCTCAGCAGCAGAATCTCCGCATTTCCGGCCCCGCTCTCCCGCAGCTCCAATGGCAGCGTATCCAGCGCCAAGCGCAGCGCGCCCGCCAGGTCGCTGCCATCGGGATCCACGGCAGTCTGGATGTGGCGTGGCAGGCTCTGAGAGAACGGCTGATCCACGTAAGCCTGTTTGCCGAAGACGATCATGCCGTAGCGCGTGCGGTCGCCCGCTTGCTCGAATTGGGCCAGCGTTTGCAGGATCGATGCTTCGTCTTGCGCAAGCGCCGCGCTCGCCGAGAGGTCCACCACAAAGTACAGATAGCGCAGGGGTTCGCGACTCGCGCTTTGCGGACCCGCAAGCGTCACCACCAGGGCAACCAGAGCCAGCGTGCGCAGCACAAAGGCAGCCCGGTCCAGCCCCAGCCGCTGACGCGCTTCTCGTCGCAGCAGCCATAAGCTGCTCGCCACCGCCAGCAGGCCGGCAAACGCCCAGGGATACAGGAACCGCATCACAACCACCCTCGCTCATAGCAAGCCCATTCCAAACCCAGCGCAAGCAGCCCCAGCCACGCCATGTACAGCCACAGCGGGTGGGCCGTGGAAGCCGTCTGCGCGTTGGGCCGCGGCGTTAAATCCACAGGCGCCGTTTGCGCCGACTCGGGAGCCCTGGACTCGGCAGCCGGCACATTGAGCGCCCACGCTTGCCCTGCTTCCACCGCGTAGAATCCCGGCTCCTCCGTGGCCAGAAACACCGTTCCCTGCGACTCCACCGTCTGTTGCGAGGGCAGGGTCACCTCCAGCCCCGCCTTTTCCAGGAACAGCGGGGCCCCCGTCTCCAGGACCGAGGGCTCCAGGGGCAGGGGAACCAACCAGCGCAGCAGGTTCGACACCAAGATTGGAAAATCCACCGTCAGCCGCAGGTTGGAATCCTGAAGCGAGAACCCAATCCAAACCAGGCGCGTGTCCGCGCTCTGGTACGCGGCCATCAAGGGATGCGCTCCCCCCACCGCGGGCACTTGCGCCTGCAACAGGGGCGCCATGCGCGGGTCGAGGCGAGAAAGTCTCATTTGCAGAACGGCGATGTTCTCCGGCGTCAGCCCCCGGAGGATGGGGTGGCTCAGGTCGGTCGCCTGCAGCCGCTCCACCGGCTGCAAGAGCTCGGCGTGAATCATGTCCTCCCAATCCCCATTGACCAGCAGCGCGTTGCCGCGAAAGCCGCGCGGCAGCGTCAGCCCATTGACCACGAGCAGATCGCTGGGTTGCATGGCGGTCTCCGGGCTCCATTCCAACGTCTGCTCCACGCCCAGCGCGCGCAACGCTTGTTCCAAGAAGCGATCGTGCTCCCCCCACCAGAACACGCGAGGCAGCACTTGCGCCTGGAAGGTAAAATGGCGCTCATTGTCGAAGGCGACCGCGTCCTGCACCTCGAGGCTGGCGGTCAGCAGTTTCGGAACGGACTGAGAAAGTGGAAAAGTGAAGCTGGCATCCTCTTGCGCCGCCAGTTCTAAGGGGGCATTGAACACCAAGCGGGCGCCCGAGTGCAGGGTGAGCGTGGTGCTCAAGGGTGCGGTCGAAAAATTCTGCACCCGCACGAACCCTTCATAGCCCAGGGATGCATCGGGCTGCAGTCGCACCATGAATGCCGTGATTGCCGCGTTGCCCAAGCCCCCGCTCTGCAGGTCGAATTCAACCGGAAAATCCCTCAACAGCGGGTCCAGGTACTGCCGATCCGTAAGCCACAGCACGCGATCGAACGACGACCAGCTGCCCTGGCTTTGCGCCCACTGCACGACGTCGTCCACCGGCGCGTCCCCCCGGTAACTTGCCTGCAAACCCAGGATGGCCGAGCGCACGTGCGCGCCATCCTCCGTCAGCGGCACCAGCACCCCGCCCCCCGCACGAGACTCGATCAAGGTGAACTGCGCATCCGGATGGTTATCCACCAAAGCCACTGCCCGTTGCAGCGCCTGCTCCAGCCGTGTCCCGCGCTCGGTGCGGGTTTGCATGCTGGCGCTGGTGTCCACGATGAGGGCCAACTTCCCGGCGCCGCGCGCCTGCGTGAAGATCGCCGGCTGACTCGCGCCAAGCACCAGCAGCGCCAGGGCCAGCAGCTGCAGCGCCAGCAAGGGCAGGGGCGCCTTGTACCAACGCCACGAGGTGCGCGAACGCGAAATGGCTTCGGGCCATAGGAAGAGGGCCGAGACCTCAAAAGGCTGGGGACGTTTCTTGAGGAAGTAGACGGCGACGACGAGCGCGCTCAAGGACAACGCGAAAAAGGCCACCGGGTTGAAGAAACTCATCGCAACACCCGCCCCCTCAGCTGCTCCAGGACCACTTGTTCAAGGGGCAGCTGGGTGAGCAACCTCAGGTGACCGACTTCATGATGATGGCAGAACTCTTGGAGCTGGGTGCAGTACCGCGTGACCGAGCGCAGATAGGCCTGCACCGCCTCGGGCCCGCCCAGGCGCCTGCGGGCAGGGCCACGCTCGCTGGAGGTCAGCCAGACCTCGTAATCTAAGCGAGGGGCCACGTCCTGCTGGGCCATCAATTGAAACACGAGCACGGCGAAGCCCGCGGTGCGCAGGGCCACCAGCCCTTCCTCATATCCGGCTTCGCAGAACATGTCGCTGAGGATGATCACCTGACCTCGCGCAAGCCCTGAATGGGCGAACTGGTTGAGCGCATGGTTGAAGTCCGTCTCCCCGGCAAGCTTCAGCTGGCGCACGTAATCGAAGAAGGGAAGCGTGTGCTTCCACCCCGAGCGGGCCAGCCAAGCGCACTCCACCTCCAACCGTTGCGAGAACGGATACACGCCGAACCGGTTGTGATCCTTCAGCGCCACGTAGCCCAATACCGCCGCCAATTCCTGCGCCCGCTGCAGCTTGTTGCCGATGCCCATCGACTTGCTCAAATCGAAGAGCACGTACACCGGATAGTCCTCCTCGCGAGAGAACACCTTGACAAACAAGCGGTCCAGCCGCCCGTACAAATTCCAGTCGATGTAGCGGTAGTCGTCGCCGGGCAGATAACTGCGGTGCTCGGCGAAGTCCAAGCTCAAGCCCTTGCGCTTGGACAGATGCCGCCCGCCCACTCGTCCGATGACGTTGTGGCGCACCATGAAATGCAGCGTGTTCAGTTGTTGCAGCAGCCGTTCATCCAACATGCGAAGCCCCCGTCGAAAGGCTCATCCCCGTTTCTTTAGCCATTCCTAAAGCGCTTTCACCTGCGCGAGAACCTGATCCAGGATGCGTTCCACGCGCAGGCCCTCGGATTGGGCTTTGAAGTTGAGCAGCACGCGGTGATTCAACGCCATGGGGAACACGGCCCTGATGTCCTCGACCGCCACGTTGTGCGCTCCGCGCATGAAGGCGTGGCCCTTGGCTCCGGCCACCAGACTGATGGCAGCGCGGGGGCTTGCCCCGTAAGCCACGTACTTCTTGACCAGCTCCGGCGAGCCGGGCTCGTCCGGGTGCGTGCTCTGCACCAGCCGAGCCGCGTACGAGCACAGCAGCGGCGCGATCGGGAAGGACTCGACGATCTCCCCTGCATCCAGCAGCTGCTCGCGCGTGACGGACGGCTTCAGCTCGTAGCTCTGGCTGCGCTCCGTGTTGCGGCGCACGATCTCCTCCAGCTCTTCCAGCGTGGGCACTTCCAGATACAGCTT
>DATCIV010000277.1:0-3280 GCA_036507575.1 Candidatus Bipolaricaulota bacterium
GCATTGCCGATAACGTGGGGTCGGTCCGCGTCTTGGAGAAGCTCGGAATGAAGCTTGAAGGGCGGCTGCGCGACAAGGAGTACTTCAAGGGACAATCGTGGGATATACTGCTTTTTGCCATCCTTGATCATGAATGGCGCAACCAGCAATGAGACAGGCATTCTTGCGGAAAGGCATCACCATGCGCAGCGATAGGGAAATGCTGGAACAACAAATTCAACGGCTCGTGCGCGAGGAAGTGGCAATTGTGCCGTACAACCCGGCGTGGCCGAAGTCGTTCTACCAGGAGAAGGAGCACCTGCTGTCCTGCCTGCCCAAAGATCTGATCGGGAGGCGTACACGCAGGGCAAGACACAGTTCATCGCCCAGGTGACCGAGCAGGCGAAGCGGCACTACGGGACTGACTTGCCCTGATGGAAAGCGAGCGAGCATCAGGCTTCGCCCAGGTAGGCTTGGCGCACGTGGGGATCCTGACGCAGCTCTTCAGAAGTGCCTTCCTTGACGATGCGGCCGGTCTCCATGAGGTAGATCCTATCCGAGTGCGCCAGCGCAAACACCACGTTTTGCTCGGACAGCAGCACCGTCACGCCGCTTGCCTTGATCTTCTCGATGGCGTCAGAGATGTTGCGGCGCACGATGGGCGCAAGCCCGATGGTGGGCTCATCCAGCAGCAGCAGCCGGGGCTTGCCAAGCAGCGCTCGCCCGATGGCCAGCATCTGCTGCTCGCCGCCCGACAGCGTGCGCGCCATCTGCCCCAAGCGCTCGCTCAGACGCGGGAACAGCGCAAACACCATGTCCAGGTCTCCGTTAAAGTCCTCGCCCTTGCGCCGGTAGGCGCCCAACAGCAGGTTGTCGTGCACGCTCATGAAGGGGAACAGGTGACGATGCTCGGGGCACTGGATCAAACCGGTGTTGACCACCTCGTGCGCGCGGCGCGGCAGCGGTTGCCCTTGAAAGAGCCGTTGTCCTTTTCCCGCTTTCAACCCCGAGATCACGTGGAAGAGCGTGGTCTTGCCCGCGCCGTTGGGGCCAATGACCGAGACGAACTCGCCTTCGTCCACGTGCAGGGTAATGTCATAGAGAACTTGGGCTTTTCCATAGGCCGAATCCAGATGCAGGATGTCGAGCAGGGTGCTCATGTTACAGGCTTCCCCCGGCAAGATACGCTTCCTGCACCACAGGGTTGCTGATGACGTCCGCCGGCGTGCCATCGGCAAGGCGGGAGCCAAAATTCATCACCACGACCCGGTCCACCAGCTTCATCAGGCCCTTCATGTTGTGATCCACGATCACGATCGTGCGCCCCTGTTCACGCAGGTCGAGGATGAGTTGGGATAGTTGCTCCACTTCGTGCACGGTGAGCCCGGCAAACGGCTCATCCAGCAGCAGGAGATCGGCTTCGGTGGCGATGGCTTTTGCGATCTCCAGGCGGCGCAGGCCCGCCTGGGGCAGCGCGCCCGGCAGCTTGTTCAGCTCGGGCAGCAGGCCTGCAAGCTCGCAGTACTTAAGGCACGCGGCGCCGTTCTCTTGTTTTTTGTGGCGGGTGAAGATGGCGTTGGGCAGGGTGCAGATCTCGACGTTTTCGAACACCGTCTTGTGGTGCATGGGCTGGGCGATCTGGAACACGCGCGCGATGCCCTGGTTCACCACGCGATACGTGGACCACCCCGTGATGTCCCGACCTTTATAGCGAATGTGACCTTTGCTGGGCTTGTGCACGCCCATGACCAGGTTGAACACCGTGGTCTTGCCCGCACCGTTGGGCCCAATCAGCCCCAGGATTTCATTGGGTTTGACGGAGAAGCTCAGCATGTTGACCGCCGACAGGCCGCCAAAGCGTTTGCACAAATCCAGTATGTCAAGCAGCGTGGTCATGGTGATTTTTCTTCACTGTACGTTTCACCCTTTTCCCTGTCAAGGGCAAACTGGACCTGGTTTGCGACCAGTTCCACGGCCACCCGCGCAGCGGCAAGCGCGCTGATCCCGCTGGGGTCCAACAACGGGTTCACCTCGACCACGTCCATGCACGCGATGGGAGCTTTGATGGCGTGGATCAGGTTCAGCGCCTCACGCATGGACAACCCGCCGGGGACCGGGTTCCCGCAGCCCGGCGCGCAGGAGGGGTCCAGCACGTCAATATCGAAGGAGACGTAGACGGGATCGTCGCTTGCGTACGTTTGGCCAGCCAAGTCCCATGCGCAGACCGTGCGCATGCCGGCTTTTCTGGCCGCAGCTTCCTGCGCCGGGGTCGAGGCGCGGATGCCCCACTGCGCCATGCGCTTACCACTTGCGCCTTCCAGCTCCAAAATACGGCTGACCACGCACGCATGCGAGTACGGATCGCCTTCGAAGTCTGCATACAGGTCCGGGTGGGCGTCGAAATACAGCAACCTCAGCTTGGGGTATCGAGCCAGGGCTGCCTTGAAGCAAGGCACGGTGACGCTGTGATCCCCGCCCAGCACGACGGGCACGATCTTGGCGTCGAGCAAGAACCCGACTTCCTCCTCGATAAGGCCAAACGCGCGCTTGACGCGGTTGTTTAGGGGCAAGTCGCCGCGGTCCACGGCGTTCAAATTGGAAAGGTCCAGCCCGCGCTCGCTGCAGGCGTTCAGCGAGGACGCCATCTGGCGTATGGAGGCCGGGGCCAGTCGCGCGCCGGGGCGAAAGGAGCTGCCTGCATCGTAGGGCGCGCCGAGCAGTGCAAACCGCGCAGCCTGCGGGGAGGCCGGTTTAAAGATGCCGCAAAAAGAGCTGTTTGCCATCGCTATTCGACGATGTCGTAGTGTTCGCGTTTGAGCGCCTGCGTGATCTGCCCGATGTGCTCGTGGCCGCTGGTCTCCACCGTGATCGTCAAGCGCACCTGGGTGAAGCGTTCCAGGTTTTCAAACTGGTTGTGCTCGATCTGGATCACGTTGGCGTGCTGCTCGGCCAGGATGCGGGCCACGGCCAGCAGCTGGCCTGGCCGGTCCGGCAGGTCCACCGAGAACTCGAACACGCGGCCCATGCGCACCAGTCCGCGCTCGATCAGCGCCGACATCGTGACCACGTCGATATTGCCCCCGCTCAGCACGGCCACGACCTTGCCCTTGGCGTTCAGCTTGCCGTTGAGCAGCGCGGCAAGCGCCACCGCGCCCGCCGGCTCGGCCACCATCTTGTGCTTTTCCATCAGGATCAGGAAGGCTTCCATGATGTCCGAATCGGGCACGCGCACCACCCGGTCCACCCACTCGCTGACCACCTGAAAGGTCTTTTCACCCGGGCGGGCCACGGCCACGCTGTC
>DATCIV010000278.1:0-2878 GCA_036507575.1 Candidatus Bipolaricaulota bacterium
TTCGCCGAGGGGATGGTCAGCGTGTTCCCCACCGACCACCTCAGCCCCGAGGCCGAGCGCGTGGTGGTGCTTGCCGTGATGAGCATGATTGCGGACGCCAAGACCCGGGGGCTTGAAGCCGAGTGGGCGCAGCAGATCGCGCGCCACCCGCTGGTGCTTGCGGTGGACGAAGCCCACAACTACCTGGCCCGCGCCGAAACGCAACAGGACCGCGAAATCAACGAGAAATTCATCGCCGCCGCCAAGCAGGGGCGCAAGAACCGGCTGGGGCTGGTGCTGATCACGCAGAACCCGCAGGACATCCACGAGGGCGTGCTGTCCCAGGTCTCCAACCGCATCCTGCTGGGGATGGAGCGCAAGATGGCCGAGGCCGCCGGCGCGCCCGCGGAGTTCCTGAAGTCTCTGCCCTACTTTGAGAAGGGTCGGCTCGTCGTCCACTCGCCGGACAACTCACAGCCGGTGGAGATCATCGGGCTGCACTTCTGTCTGGTGAAGCACTAGCAGGGTTTTGCGCGTTGACTTCACAAAAGTAGGGCCCGCTTTGCGGGCCTGGCCGGCATAGCCAGCCCTACAGGGGCACAATCACGTGTGTGTTGCAATGGAAAGCTAGTCCTTGGCCACCACGATGGTGAAGGGATCGGCCGCATCGCGCAAGGCGTCGCCCAGAAAGTTGTAGGCAAGCACGGTGAATACGATGAAGAAGCCGGGGATGAGCAGCCAGGGGTGGAACTCGATCTCGAACACCGACTGAGCTCCGGCCATGAGCATGCCCCAACTGACCAAGGGCTCCTGGATGCCGTAGCTGAAGAAGCTGAGCGCGCTCTCCAGGATGAGCACATTGGGCACGGTCAGCGACGCGGCCACGATCAAGTAGGTGGTGGTGTTGGGCAGGATGTGACGTAGGATCACGCGCAGGTCGCTTGCCCCCAGGGCCTTGGCCGCGGTCGAGAAATCCTCCTCGCGCAGCGCCAGAAACTGGCCCCGCATCACGCGCGTGATGGGCGCCCAGCTCACCAGCGCAAGCACCAGCACGATGATCCAAAAGCGCACGATGGGGTCGGCCTTTGCCGGGATCACGGTGGCGAAGGCAAGCAACAACGCCAGGCGCGGCATGGCCATGGTCACCTCGGTCACGCGCTGGATGGCCCCGTCGACCCAGCCGCCGTAATAGCCGCTGATGCCGCCGAACAGGACCCCCAGGATGAAGCTGATCAGAATCACCAGAGGGCCAATCGAAAGCGAGATGCGCGACCCGGCCAGGATCCTGGAGAACACGTCGCGCCCGAACTTGTCCGTGCCGAACAGGAACAGCTGGCCAAGCGAGGTTTTGCTGTTGGTGCCCGTGCCGAACAGGTGAATGTCCGTCTCGAACAGGCCCAGGAACCTGTATTTGTCCCCCGGCGCGAACAGCTTGATGGGGAATTTCTGCGTCTTGTCCTCGGTAAACACGGGAACGCCCAGGTTCTGGTCGAACCCACGCTTGACGCCGTAGACGAAGGGCTGCAGCGAGAACCCCTCCTCGCTGAAGAAGTGAATCGGGGTGGGCGGGGCGTAGCCGAAGCTGCGGTACTGCTGGCCGGGCTGGTAAGGGGAGATGCTGTCCGCAAACACGGCAAGCACGCCCAGCACGATGAGCAGCACCCCGCCCAACAAGCCCAGCTTGTGCTGGGTGAAGCGCCTCCAGACCAGCTTCCAGATGGAGGGCGAACCTTTCTGCATCGCGTCTACGGTCTTGAGGTCATTCATAACGGATCTTCGGGTCCGACAGCATGAGCAGGATGTCGGCGACCAGGTTTCCCACAAACAACACGAAGGCAAAAAACAGCAAGCCGCTCATCAAGATGTACTGGTCCTCAAATCGGATCGCGTCCCAGTATCCGGCCTCCACCACCGGCAACCCCATGACCACGGCCGCCACCACCATGCCCTCGAACAAGAACGGAATCCAAAAGCCCAGGATGCTGATGAGGGGGTTGAGCGCGTTGCGCACCGCGTGCTTCCAGATCACCACGCGTTCGGTCAGCCCCTTGGCCCGCGCCGTCTGCACGTAAGGCTGCGCCAGCACGTCGAGCAGGCTGCCGCGCGTATAGCGGATCAGTTGGGCCATGTTGGCAGCGCCCACGACCAGCAGCACGGGCCAGTAGTGCCACAGGAAGTTCAGCCACTTCTGCGGGTCCAACCACGAGGCGTTGGCATACTTGGCGTCGATGATGCCGCCGATGGTCAGGCCGAAGTTCGGCCCGACCTTGACCACCACCACCAAGAACCACAGGACGATCAAGGCGAGGAAAAAATTGGGGATGCTCAGACCCAGAAATCCGAGAAAGGTCGTCACGTGGTCGCCCACCGAGTACTTGTGCGTGGCCGAATAAATGCCGATGGGGATGGCGATCAGCCAGGTGAAGATCATGGTCAATACGACGATGAGCAGCGTCCACTGCAGCCGATTTGCCGACAGGAACAGCGCCTCGATCGCCGGTTGCTGGGTCTGGAACGAGATGCCGAAGTCCATGGCTTCGACGTGCAGGAAGGGAAATTCGCCGTCTACGCGGGGCCTGCCGATGATGCCGTAAATCCATTTGAAGTATTGCACGTACACGGCCTGGTCCAGCCCGTATTTCTCCTTAAGGGCGGCGACCCCCTGAGGGCCCAGGGTGAGGGCAAAGCGCGTGGTGTAGTCTCCGGTCTGCAATTGCATGATGCCAAAGGCGAAGATCGAAACAAGCAACAACGCCGGCACCATGAACAATAGTCTCTTTATGAAAAACGCGAACATACAACTCCAGTCTTGGGCGAGATTATGGCCAACTGAAATCCAAATTGCAAAGCGGAACCTGCGCTTCACACGTCATGTGGCCCTTCACACCTTTCTCCCTCT
>DATCIV010000279.1:0-12673 GCA_036507575.1 Candidatus Bipolaricaulota bacterium
GGCCGACGTCGATGCGGGTGATGTCGTAGCTCACCGATGGGGTTTGCGGCAGGGTCAGGCTGGCCAGGTACGTCTCGTAGGGGCTTCCCGTCCCGTTGGCAAGCACCTCCCAGCTGCCCGAGGCAAAATCATCCCCGATGGGGTCCACCAGGGTCAGCGGCGGGCGCACGATCACGGTGGCTGTGCCCGTGGAAGCGCCTTTGGTGGCTTGGATCTCGGCGGTGACGATGTCCGTCAAGCCGGAACTGGGCGCGGTGTACAGCCCGGTGGCGGCGTCAATGGCGCCCGAGCCGGAGGTGACGGTCCAGGTCACTCCGGTCACCGGCGTGCCCGCCACGGTTGCGGCGGTGAAGGTGAGCGACTCGCCCGCGCCCACGGAGATCAACTCGGGCGTGACCACCAGGGCCACGGTGCCCAGACACCCGGACAGCCCGATCATGCCCCCCGTCAATAGCAATACGAGGGCGCTGCGGATCAGCACGTTTTTTTGGGTCATGAAACCTCCCGATGCCTGAAAACGCTGTAATTTCGGCTTCTCATCGCTTCCATTGTGAAGACGCTTAGAGCCCCTAACAAAAGCCTGTCACCCCGCTCTCAAGTTGAGTTCTGCAAAGGAGCAGAACCAGCTTTGTTAGGCACTCTTAAAGCCCATCTCAGGATAATGGGTGGGGTGGTGCGCAGACAGCCCACGCTTCAAGCGGCAGGTGGACGTTGAATGGCCCTGCACAGGACACGTGGGATTTTTGCACAGGTCGAAGGTCTGAGACTTACGCGCGCGCCGCCAGTTCTCGCGCACAGCGATCCGCTTCCAGCACGGCCTCCACGCTCGCCGGCTGCGGCGTGTGGCGCTCAAGGACGCGCTCGATCCCCACCGCGATCTGCGTGAAGGGAACCTGCCCTTGCAGGAAGCGGGACACCAGCACCTCGTCCGCTGCGTTGACCGCCGCAAGCGCCGTGCCCCCTTCCCGCGCCGCTTGCAGGACGTGGGCAAACGCCGGGTAGCGCTTGGGGTCAATCGCATCGAAGCTCAGCGTGAGCCCCTTCCACTCCACCCCTGGGGCAGACCGTGCACGGCGCAGGGGTGCGGTCAGCGCGTACTGGATGGAAACCTTCATGTCCGGGGAACCCATGTGGGCCAGGACCGATCCGTCGCACAGCTGGACCATGCCGTGCACCAGGCTTTGCGGGTGCAGCACCGCATCGATCCGCTCCAGCGGCACGCCGAACAACCAGTGCGCCTCCACCAGCTCAAAGCCCTTGTTGACCAGCGTGGCCGAATCCACCGTGATGCGCGCGCCCATGCGCCAATTGGGGTGCCGGAGCACGTCGGCGGGCGTGGCGCGCGCCAGCTGGTCCAAAGGCCACGCGCGCAGCGCCCCCCCGGAGGCGGTGAGCAACAGTCTTTCGACCTCATCCGCCGAACGGCCTTCCAGCAGCTGCCATAGCGCGCTGTGCTCGCTGTCGATGGGGAGCAAACGTGCTTTTCCGCGCTGCAGCGCTTGGCATACGAGCTCCCCGCCGATGACGAGCGATTCCTTGTTGGCCAGGGCCACGTCCACCCCGGCGTTCAAGGCTTCCAGTGTAGGGGGAAGGCCGATGGCGCCCACCAGCGCGTTCACCACGCGCTCGGCGCCGGATTGGCTCGCGCAGGCGAGCAAGCCCTGGGGGCCGTGGAGGATCTCAAAGGTGGGTGGAATCAGGCGGGCGAGCGCGTCCGCCTCTTGCGGGCCGGCCACGCAGACCACGCGGGGGCAGACGCGGCGCGCCTGTTCGGCGAGCAGGGCCACGTTTCGGCCCGCGGCAAGCGCGGTGACCTGCCAATCGCCTTCGAGTTGGGTGAGGACGTCCAGGGTTTGACGACCGATGGAGCCGGTGGAGCCGAGCAGGGCCAGTTTCACATGGGCTCAGGCTGCAACTGCTTCCTGGCGCCAAGCGACGGGCTGAGCAGGGCTTCCAACTGCTCGGCCTCCAGCGTTTCCACTTCCAGCAGCTTCTTGGCCAGCTGGTGCAGCAGGTCGACGTGTTTCTTCAGCAACTGCACCGCGCTTCGGTAACAGCCTTCCACGATGCTCTTGATTTCCTTGTCCACCAGGGAGGACATCTCCTCGCTGTGCTCTTTGTTGAGCACCAGGTCTTGTCCCAGGAACACGTTGCCGTTCTCCAGGGCGAGGTTGATCGGGCCGATCACCTCGCTCATGCCGTAGCTGACCACCATGCGCTTGGCCAAGTCCGTGGCCTGGCGCAGGTCGTTGTAGGCGCCGGTGCTCACCTCGCCGAAGATCACCTCTTCGGCGGCGCGGCCGCCCATGATGCCCGTCAGTCGCTGGAGCAGTTCGTCCTTGGTGTACAGGTGCTTGTCTTCCGTGGGGATGGACAGCGTAAAGCCCAGCGCCGCCTCGCCGCGTGGCACGATGGTGACGCGGTGGATGGGGTCGGCCTTGGGCAGCAGCCTGCCCACCAGGGCGTGGCCCGCTTCGTGGTAGGAGATCTTCTGGCGCTCGTGCTCGCTGATGATGAAGTTCTTGCGCTCGATGCCGGCGATCACGCGGTCAATGGCATCCTCAAAATCTTCCATGGAGATGATGGCGTGGTCGCGCCGCGCGGCAAGCAGCGCGGCCTCGTTGCTCAGGTTCTGCAGATCGGCCCCCACGAACCCCGGCGTGCGCCGCGCCAGCAGCTTCAAATCCACGTCGGCCCCCATCTTCTTGCCCTTGGCGTGGACCTGTAGGATGGCTTCCCGGCCGCGCACGTCCGGGGCGTTGACCGTGATCTTGCGGTCGAAGCGGCCGGGCCGCAGCAGCGCGTGGTCCAGGATGTCGGGGCGGTTGGTGGCGGCGATGATGATGACGTGCTCGGTCTTCTCGAATCCGTCCATCTCGGACAGCAGTTGGTTGAGGGTCTGCTCGCGCTCGTCGTGCCCGCCGCCGATGCCGGCCCCGCGCTTGCGGCCCACGGCGTCGATCTCGTCGATGAAGACGATGGTGCCGCTTTGGCCCTTGGCTTCTTCCTTGGCCCGTCGGAACAGGTCGCGCACGCGGGCAGCGCCCACGCCCACGAACATCTCCACGAAATCCGAGCCCGAGATCGAGAAGAACGGCACCTTGGCCTCGCCTGCGATGGCTCGCGCAAGCAGCGTCTTGCCCGTGCCCGGCGCGCCCACCAGCAGCACGCCCTTGGGGATCTGCGCGCCGATCTCGGTGAACTTCTTGGGGAATTTCAGGTAATCGACGATTTCCTGAACCTCTTCCTTGACCTCATCGATGCCGGCCACGTCCTTGAACGTGACCTCGGGGTATTCCTTGTTGATCAGCTTGGCCTGGCTGCGGGAGAACGACAGGGCGTTGGCCCCTTCCCCCTGCATGCGGCGGATCATGTACAGCCAGATCACCACCAGCAGCAGGATGGGCAGCACCGAGATAAACAGCGACAGCAGCCACGAAGGATCCTTGGGCGTTTCGCCCTTGACGGCCACGCCCTTGGCCAGCAGCTTCTCGATCAGGCTTTGGTCCTCCAGCGGCAGCATCGTCTTGAAGCTCTGACTGTCGGTGCGCAGCACCCCTTCGATCTCGCTGCCGCGAATGATCACTTCCTTGACCTGGCCCGCCTCGACCCGGGCGATGAAGTCGGAATAGGGGATTTCCGACTTGGCGTCGCTGTTGTTCAGGAACGATTGCAACAACAGCAACGCGAACACCACGGCGCCGATTACGACCAGCATGTTGCGAAAATTGCGATTGCGCCGCAGCAGCTCGTCGTTTCGGCGCGGACTCTTGTTTTGTCGCGGATCCTTCAACGCACACCCTCCTGCCTTGATTTTTCGGCTTTACACCTCGACGATTCTCTTATCAATATCTTACCACAGCCTGTCGGACCCGTCAAACGATCCTGCCCAAGGGGCTTGGCGTTTGGACTTCAACGCGAAAAAACCAGCGAGTGGGAAGCGCCGCTTACGCCGCCTGCATCCGCCCCAGGTGCACCACGCGCTCGATCTTGGCGCGCACCAAATCCACCGCGACCTTGTTCATGCCCTCGGGAATGATGATGTCGGCGTAGGCCTTGGTGGGCTCCACGAACGCTTGATGCATGGGTTTCACGGTCTCCCGGTATTGCTGAATCACCGACTTCAACGACCGCCCGCGCTCTTGGATGTCGCGCTCGATGCGGCGCAGGATGCGCTCATCCGCCTCGGCGTCCACGTAGACCTTCAGGTCGTAGCGGCGGCGCAACGCCTCGCTGTACAGGGCCAGGATGCCCTCGACGATGATGATGGGGCGGGGCTTGATCTGCACCCGCTCCTCCAGGCGCTTGTGCTGCGCGAAGCTGTAGATGGGCATCCCCACCTTCTGGCCGCGGTGCAGTTGGTCCAGGTGCTCCAGCAGCAGATCCCATTCAAAGGCATCGGGGTGGTCGTAGTTGATGCCGGCCCGCTGCTCCAGCGGCAAGTTCTGCAAATCCCGATAATAGCTGTCCAGCGGCACGATCGTCACCCAGTCGTCGGGAATGCCCTCGGTGACGGCCCTGGCGATCGTGGTCTTGCCGCTGCCGGTGCCGCCGGCCAAGCCGATGAAAAAGACGTGACGAGCGCTCGTCTTGTCCATGGCGCCATGGTAACAACCTTGCAAGCCAAGCGCTACAGGCACTCGCTACAAACCTGACTCAGCGGGGATGCACCCCAGATCGATTCCCTGGCTTTCCATGGCCATGATGCGCTCGTTGGTGAACCAATAATCCGCCAAGGAAACCGTAAAGCCCAGACCGAAGAAGCCGATCACCACCAGCTTGGGGTCAAAGGGCAGCTTTAACATTTCCTTCAGATCCACCACCGCCACCACGCCGGCAAACACCACGCTGCCGATCGCGGTGAACAGCGCGCGCTGGACCCGCGCCTTGAGCGGATCGAATTCCTCTTTCCACACGATGCAGTCGTACGTGAACGGCACGCCCAGCTCCGGCTGCGCCCACAACGGCCTGCACGTGCCGATCACCAACCCCATCAGCACCGCCAGGCATACCAG
The DNA here is from genome assembly GCA_036507575.1 of Candidatus Bipolaricaulota bacterium. GTDB lineage: Bacteria > Bipolaricaulota > Bipolaricaulia > RBG-16-55-9 > JAJCYT01 > DATCIV01. The sequence goes on from DATCIV010000279.1 coordinate 5,016, forward strand.
CCAACGTCCCATAGAGAGCCTCCCTCTGCAGGCGAAGGTAACGCGCGCGACATTGGAGCGCAAGGTCGTTTGTCCGCCGGGCGCAGCGTGTGGTATGGTGTGCCCAGGCAAAGGAGGCGCAGTGACGGGCGAAGGTGCCTTGGCAAAGACGTTGAAGGCAAACGGCGTGGCGCTGGCTGCGGGGGTGTACGGAGACCCGTGCACGTCGCTGCTGCGCAGCCTAAGCGAAGCGGGCCTGCACGTGGAGATCAGCGTCGAGGAGAAAACGGCGATGGCTCAAGCGCAGGGCGCCTCGGTGGTGGGCGCGCGCGCGGCGGCCGTGTTCAAGCAAGTGGGCGTGAACGTAGCCTCCGACCCCTTGGTCAACGCCGCCATCCATGGCTGCGGTGCGGGCCTGTTGGTTTTTCTAGGGGATGATCCCGGCGCGGCCAAGTCCACCACCGAGCAGGATTCGCGCTGGTACGCGCGCTTGAGCGAGCTGCCCGTGCTCACCCCCCACAACGCCGACCACCTGTGCCGCAGCGCGGTGGAAGGTCTTGAGCTGTCCGAGGAGCTGGGCCTGCCCGTGCTGCTCCAGGTGACCTCGCGCCTGACCAAAGCCACCGATCCCGCCGGGGACTATCGCGCCCGCACCCAAGGCCGCTTCGACCGCGACCGCCCCTGGGGCCGCTTCATGCTCGACCGCCACAAATATCTGCTGCAAGAGCTATATCCGAAATTGCTTGCCAGGGTCGAGGATTCGGCCCTGCATCGGGTCAAGCGCACCGAGGGCGACGACGGAGTCATCTCCTGCGGCGGCGTTTCCCAACTGGTACAAGCGGAGAACCACTTCGCGCTGGGCTACGCTTATCCGCTGCCCGAAAAGCGCTTGGCGCAGTTTCTGGCGGGACTGAAGCGCGTGCTGGTGGTGGAGGAAGTCGCTCCCGTGGTGGAGGAGGCAGTGGGCGCGCTGGCAGCCGCTCAAGGCTTGAAGGTTCAAGTGCTTGGCCGGCTGAGCGGGCACTTGCCGCGATTGGGTCCACTGGACCAGGCGCAGTTGGATGCAGCCTTTTCGCTCCATCCCAGAGGCTGGAACTTCGAGGTGAACGTCCAGCCCACGGGGGACATTTTTCAGCTCCCCTGCGGCGGCTTTGAGCCGCTGTACCTGGCGCTGGACGCCGCGCTGCCCGAAGGGTATCCCGTGGCCGGGGACGTGGGCTGCTCCATTTTACACGGCTACTTCCCCCCGCAGGTGATCGACACCGCCTACGCGCTTGGCACCAGCATCGCCACCGCCTGCGGCATGAGCTCAAACGGCCGAAAGGGCGTGGCCGTCATCGGGGACACCGGCTTTCTGCACTCGGGCGTGACCGCGCTGCTCAACGCCGTGGAGCACGGTCACAACGTGCTCGTGATCATCATCCACAACGCGATCTCGGGCATGACGCCAGGACACCTGGACATCCCCGGCATGCACCGCATTCGGGCGCTTGCGGTCGCCTGCGGCGTGGACGCCATCGATGAGTGCGACGTCCAAACCGATGCGGTGGAGTCCATCCAGGCGCTGATCGAGCGGCGCTTGGGCGCCCACGGGGTCCACGTCATCATCGCCAAGGGCAAAGGAAAAACCTGGGGTTCTTGATGAAAGCGCTGAGCGAAAAGCAACTGGAGCAGCTGCGCGCGCTGCTGGGCGCGGAAAAACTTTCGCAGAACCCTTCGGAGCTTGCCGCCCACGCGCGCGATGAGTCCGCCCACGGGGAATTCCCGCCGGACGTGATCTGCTACGCCCAGTCCAACGAAGACGTTTCGAAACTGCTGCGCTTTTGCAACGCCGAAACGATTCCCGTCACGCCCTGGGGCGCGGGCACGAGCCTGGAGGCAAACCCGGTGGCGATCCACGGCGGCGTGTGCCTGGACCTTTCCCGCATGAAGGCCATCCTCGACCTGCGCCCGCAGGACTTTCAAGTCACGGTTGAGCCCGGCGTCGTGCTGCAGGAGTTGAACCAAAAATTGAGCAAGCACGGCCTGTTCTTCCCGCCGGACCCAGGCGCCCCCTGCACGATCGGCGGCATGGTGGCCAACAACGCCGCCGGCATCCAGGCGGTCAAGTACGGCCCCACTAAGCATTACGTGCTGCGCATGGAGATCGTGCTGGCGAATGGGAAAATCATCCACTGCGGCACGCGCGCCATGCGCACCTCCTCAGGGTATGATCTGCTTCACCTGTTCATCGGCTCGGAGGGCACGCTGGGCGTGTTCACCGCGATCACGCTCAAGCTGGCCGGCATCCCGCCCGAAGTCTCCGCGGCCACTGCCTCGTTCAAGGAGCTGGACCAGGCGGCGCAGGCCGTGGTCCAGATCGTGCAGTCGGGGCTGTCGCCCGCGGCGCTGGAGCTGATGGACCCGGTGACCGTGCGCGACATCAACGCCTTCAAGAACCTGCATCTGCCCGAGGCGCCGACGTTGTTCCTCGAGTTTCGCGGCAACGGTGCGGAGGTGGGGGAGGACGTGCGCCTAGCGCTGGAGATCTGCAATGCAAACGGCTGCATCGCCCACCACCAGGCCATGGGGCGCGACGAGCGGGATAAGCTGTGGGAGGCGCGCCACCACGCGTACTACGCCTCCGCCGCCGCAAACCCCGGCATGCGGGCGATCGTGGTGGACGTGGCTGTGCCCATCAGCAAGTTCCCGGAGATGGTGGAGCTTGCCCGCCGCGCGCTCACCGAGCAAGGGCTCAATGGTCCGATCCTGGGCCACGCGGGGGACGGCAACTTCCACGTGGGCATCTTCTACCACGACTCACCCGAGGGCAAAGCCAAGGCAAACGCCGTCAACGACCGCATCGTGTTCCACGCGCTGGAGCTGGGGGGCACGGCCACGGGCGAGCACGGGGTGGGCATCGGCAAGGTGCGCTTCATGGAGCGGGAACACGGCGCAAGCTACGACATCATGAAGCAGATCAAACGGCTCCTCGACCCCAATGGCATCTTGAACCCGGGGAAAATCTTCGAGTGATGTGTTATAATTTTCTCTAACTTATTCCAGTGCGGAGGTTGGATGAAATCCCTTTCTTTGTGGTGCAGGCTGTTGGGTCTGGCGTTGATGTTGTGGGCGGGCGCGGTGACTTGGGGGCATGCTCAAGCGGGCAGGATGCCGGATTTGATCGTTGCCGACATCGTGCTCACCCCGGAAAACCCCAGGCCGGGCGAAGCGGTGACGGTGCAAGCCGTCATCAAGAACCAGGGCAGAGGAGATTTTTCCAATGCCTTCAACGTGCGCTTCCACCTGAGCCTGGCTCCCGATGACGTGGCGCTGACCTTCGGCGCGCCCATCAACGACTTCACTGCGGCCATCCAACGCGTGGGTCGCGGTTTGAAGGCAGGAGCGTCGCAGACGATCACGTTCAACTGGACCGTGGTAGAGGTTCCCCTGATCCGCCTGCGCGTCACGGCGGACGCGCCTTTGAACCAGGTGGACGAAGCCGACGAGCGTAACAACGGCCTGCAAAAGGAGTTTTTTCTGGAGGAAGCCACGATCAATCAATGGTGGCTGGACGCCATCGACGCGCGCGCGGCACTCCAGCTGGAGCGGGGCTCAGAGCAGATCGTGGTGGCCGTGATCGACACCGGCATCGACTGGACGCACCCCGAGATCGCAGGTCGCCTGTGGGTCAACCCTGGCGAGATCGCGGGCAACGGCGTTGACGACGACGGCAACGGATTTGTGGACGACGTCCACGGCTGGGATTTCGTGGACCGCGACAACAACCTGGGCGGCACCTCGCGCGATCTGCACGCCACCGCAGTGGCCGGCATCATCGCCGCAGGCGACGACGGGAAGGGCACCACCGGCGTGGCTCCCGGCGTGCGCTTGATGGACCTGCGCGTGCTCGACAGCGGCGGCTCCGGTTTCTTCGCCGACATCACCAGCGCCATCCTCTACGCCGCCTTCAACGGCGCCCGGGTGATCAACATGAGCCTGGGCGCGCCCGAGGACTTGTGCAACGGGTTCTTTCAAGACTTTTGTCAGGACAAGGTGCGGCAGGAGCTGGATGCTCAAGAAGCGGCCATCAACTTGGCGGTGAGCATGGGCGTGGTCGTCATCGCCTCGGCGGGCAACGAAGCGGCCGAGGTCGGCTATCCCGCCCGCTTTGAGGGCGCGATCGCCATTGGCGCCACCACCATCGACAACGGGTTGGCCGAATACAGCAACGTCGGTCCGCAGGTCTCGGTCACCGCGCCCGGCGGGGACCTGAGCGAGCAACAGCTCAAGGATCTGTTCATCCTGTCCGCTTCGAACTTCGAAGCCGTGGTCCCGCAGCTGGCCACATTGGTGATCACCCCGTACCCGGGCGCCGGCTACGGCTGGTTCTCGGGCACTTCGTCGGCGGCGCCCTTTGTCAGCGGCGTCGCCGCCCTGATCCTGTCGGCGAACCCGGACCTTACCCCACTGCAGGTTCGCCAGATCCTGGAGCAAACGGCCACGGACCTGGGTCAAGAGGGCGAGGACGAGGAGTTCGGCGCGGGTCTGGTCAACGCCAAACGGGCGGTGGAGGCCGCGCTGGCCACTCGTTAATTGCATTTGCAAGCGCACAAGAATGGATGAGGAGAGCGATCGATCGATTCGCTCTCCTCATCCACGATGTTGTAGTTGCAAGGGCCGAGTTCTTCGGCCTAATTTAGGGTAGCAACTATTTCTCGTCTGCCTCGTCGCGAGAGTCGGCATTACCTTGATGGTGCCACGACCCGCAGCCGACCCGAATGACGCGCGTCACCCAACCATCTGATGTGGATCATAAACCCCATATAGCAAAGCGTAAGCGCGAAGGAGCCGTTCGCTTTTGCCGAGCGTGCGGCTAGAATCTGCTGACGATGAACCCATCGCTGCGCCGGCGCCCGAGCGAAGTGGCCGCCTTGTTCCTCAAACTGGGCGCGACGGCCTTTGGCGGACCCGCCGCCCACATCGCCATGATGCACGATGAGGCGGTGACGCGTCGCAAGTGGCTCAGCGACCAGGCGTTTCTCGATCTGGTCGGCGCCACCAATCTCATCCCCGGCCCCAACTCGACCGAGATGGCCATTCACATCGGCTTTCTGCGCGCCGGATGGCTGGGGCTTGCCCTCGGCGGCGCGTGCTTCATCCTGCCGGCCATGCTCATCGTCATGGCGCTGGCATGGGCTTACGTGCAGTACGGTTCGCTGCCCCAGGTGGAGTGGCTGATGTACGGCGTCAAACCCGTGGCGATCGCCATCATCGTGCAAGCGCTTTGGAACCTGGGGCAAAAGGCCGTCAAAGGCCCGCTGCTTGCCGGCGTCGGGCTTGCCGTGCTGGCGTTGTATTTCCTGGGCGTCAACGAGATCGCCCTGCTGTTTGCCGGCGGGTTGTCCGTGATGGCGCTCAAAAACCTCCGGCGCTGGAGGACGCAAACCATGAAGAGCTTTCTGCTCCCATGGTTCGGGGGAGTGAACCTGTTTGCTTCGTTTGCGCTGGCCCCTGCGTCGTTTGGCCTACCGCTGCTCTTTGTCACCTTCTTGAAGATCGGCGCGGTCCTGTACGGCAGCGGCTACGTATTGTTGGCCTTCCTGCGCGCCGATTTCGTGGTGCGCTTGGGCTGGCTCACGGACCAACAGTTGATGGACGCCATCGCCATCGGTCAGGTCACCCCTGGCCCGGTGTTCACTACGGCCACGTTCGTGGGCTATTTGCTGGGCGGCGCGCCGGGGGCGCTGTGGGCGACGCTGGGCATCTTCCTCCCCTCGTTCCTGTTCGTCGCCGCCTCCAACCCGCTCATCCCCAGGATGCGTCGCTCGGCGTGGGTGAGTGGTTTGCTGGACGGCGTCAACGTCGCCTCGCTCGCCTTGATGGCCGCCGTCACCTGGCAGCTTGGCTGGGCGTCATTGGTTGATCCCATCACAGCTCTGATGGCGCTTGTTTCCTTGGGGCTGCTCATGCGTTTCAAGATCAACTCAACCTGGCTGATCGCAGGGGGCGCGATCATGGGGCTGTTGAGCGCGGTGTTGCGATGAAACTGAGTAAAAGGGCATTGCCCTCAGGCGTGTGGGCGCTTGGCATTGTCTCCTTGTTGATGGACGCCTCCTCGGAGATGGTCCATAGCCTGCTCCCGGTATTCATGTCCTCGGTGTTGGGCGCGAGCATGGTCACGATTGGCCTGGTGGAAGGTGTCGCCGAAGCCACCGCTTCGATCACCAAGGTGTTCTCCGGCTTCCTTAGTGATTATCTGGGGAAACGCAAGTTGCTTGCCGTCATCGGCTACGGGCTCGCCGCGATCACAAAGCCTGTCTTCCCGCTGGCCACGTCCATCGGCTGGGTGTTCGGCGCGCGGTTCGTGGACCGCATTGGCAAGGGCATTCGCGGCGCGCCGCGCGACGCGTTGGTCGCGGATCTGACGCCGCCTCACCTGCGCGGAGCCGCTTACGGCCTGCGTCAAGCGCTGGATACGGTGGGCGCTTTTGTTGGACCGCTCCTGGCGCTTGCCTTCATGGCCTGGTTTGCCAACGACATCAAGAGCGTGCTGTGGGTGGCTATCTTCCCGGCTTTTCTTGCTGTGGGTTTCCTGATCTTGGTCGTCAAGGAGCCTCAGCACGCGCACACTGGAGCGGGTCGGGGCAATCCGATTGCGTTGGCCGACATCAAAAAGCTGGAATCGCGCTACTGGCTGGTGGTGCTGCTTGGCGCGGCCTTCACGCTGGCGCGGTTCAGCGAGGCGTTCCTGGTGTTGCGCGCGCAAAGCGTAGGCCTTGCCATCGGTTTGGTGCCCATCGTGATGATCGTCATGAACGTGGTGTACGCTGCATCCTCTTATCCGGCGGGAATCGCCGCGGACCGCGTGAGCCGCCGGACGCTGATGCTTTGGGGGCTTGTCGCACTCATCCTGGCCGATCTGGCGTTGGCATGGTCCGTGGCCCCGTGGCAGGCGTTTGTGGGAGCGGCGCTGTGGGGGTTGCACATGGGTCTCACTCAAGGCTTGCTTTCGAAGATGGTGGCGGACGGCGTGCCGGCCGAGCTTCGCGGGAGCGCGTTTGGCATCTTCAATTTGGTGAGCGGCGTAGCGCTGCTGCTGGCCAGCGTTGTGGCAGGAACGCTATGGCAGCTCATCGGCCCCAGCGCCACGTTCATCGCCGGCGGCGTGTTCGCCGTGGTCGCCGCCATCGGGATTTTGGCTTACCAATCCCCTACAAAGCCTTGATGCTTGTGCGTCAGGTCACCAGTCTAACCCCAGCTTCTTTGCAGCATCGCGAGCGGAAATTGCCTTGTTCCCTCTTTGCTCGCGGGCAGTGCCTCGTTTAAGGCGCGCGATTACTTCTTTTCTCATCTCAAGGCCTTGATCAGGGTCGCTGACCAACTCCAGAAGCTTTTGTTCTACGGTTTCTTCAATGAGGGTCTTGAACTCATCCACCGTCAGGTCTTTTACTTTGGTCATCGAGAGCGCTCCTTGAAAACGCGAAGCTCGTTATCTAGCCACTTGGTCACCAATATAGCAGAATTGGTTTCCTCAATGAACCTTTCAGGCAACTTGCCATGATAACTTGTCCGGCGAGTCGCCGGGGTGTACGTTCTTGGTTATGGGGAAGCCCCGCATTAGACAGGACATTACGAGAGAGGCTAAAGAGCGCCACAGCCCCACGATTGCGGCGGGGGTTTTGGTTGTGAACCAAATC
>DATCIV010000280.1:0-4776 GCA_036507575.1 Candidatus Bipolaricaulota bacterium
GGACCAGGACAACGTCCACATCGCCGTTCTCCCCCGCGCGCAGCGCGGCGCCGGTGCCCAGCGCGATCACCTTGACCTGTGCGTTGAACTGCAGTTCGAAGGGCGGGTGCAGGGCGTTCAACAGACCCGAATCCACCGTGCTGGTGGTGGTGGCCAGCTCCAGGATCTGCGGGGCGCTCTGGCCCGATTGCGATACACCGATCAGGGAGAAGGCAAGCAGCAAAGACAGGGCGGACCACAGAAACAGCGAATTGGTCTTCATGGTGACGGCCTCCTTGTGATGCGATATGCTAAGATTGAATGGAGGCGTTTTCAACTGCGGCGACGAGCCGATAGGCAGCGAATATGAGCGCGATGAAAGGGCTGTTCACCGATGAACGGGCGGTGCCGCTTGCCGAGCGGCTGCGCCCGAAGGTTCTTGAGGAGTTCGTCGGGCAGGACCACCTGGTGGGCGAAAACGGCGTGCTGCGCAAGCTGATCGCCTCCAAACAGGTGCGCTCGCTGGTGCTGTGGGGGCCGCCGGGGGTGGGCAAGACCACGCTGGGCATGATCCTGGCCCGCACCTTCGGCGCGGATTTCGTCCACTTCTCCGCCACGCGCTCGACCATCAAAGAGGTGCAAGCAGCCATGGAGCAGTCCAAGCAGCGCTTCCAGCGCCAGGGCCGGCGCAGCCTGCTGTTCGTGGACGAGATCCACCGCTTCAACCGCGCGCAGCAGGACGCCTTCCTGCCTTACGTGGAGGAGGGCAGCGTCATCTTGGTGGGGGCCACCACCGAAAACCCCTCGTTTCGCCTGCGCTCGGCGCTGTTGTCGCGTTCACAGGTGTTCGTGCTCAAGCCGCTGGACGATGCGGCCCAGGCCCGCCTGCTGGCCTGGGCGCTGGAGGACGAGGAGCGCGGGCTGGGAGACCGCAAACTCGCGCTGGACCCGGCTGCCCAGGCGTTCCTGATTCAGTACGCCGACGGGGACGCTCGCAAGGCGCTCAACGCGCTGGAGCTTGCCGCCGACGTCTGCCAGACGGGCGCGATCACGTTGGAGCTGGTACAGCAGGTTTTGCAGCAGAAGGCGCCGCGCTACGACCAGGCCGGCGAGGAGCACTACGACCTGATCTCGGCGCTCCACAAGTCCGTGCGCAACGGGGACCCCGATGCCTCGCTGTATTGGCTTGCCCGCATGCTGGCCGGCGGGGAGGATCCGTTGTTCATCGCGCGGCGCATGATCCGCATGGCCACCGAGGATGTCGGCCTGGCGGACGCCAACGCCTTGCCCTTGGCGGTGGCGGCATGGGATGCCTTCGAGCGCTTGGGTATCCCGGAGGGGGAGCTTGCTTTGGCCGAGGCGGTGGTGTACCTGGCGGTCGCGCCCAAGAGCAACGCGATCTACACCGCGTACGGCCAGGCGCGCGCCGACGTGGAGCAGACGCGCAACGACCCGGTGCCGCTGCATCTGCGCAATGCGGTGACCGGCCTGATGAAATCGTTGGACTACGGCAAGGGATATCAATACGCGCACGACGTCGAGGCAGGCGTGGCCGACATGCAATGCCTGCCGGACAACCTCAAGGATCGGCGCTACTATCATCCGACGGCGCACGGGCAGGAAGCGCAGATTCAACGGCGCCTGGAGGCGTGGGCGCGGCTGCGAAAGCCGCGCTGAACCGTAGGGCCCGCTCTGCGGCCTGCTTTTCAGGTTTGGCCGGCACAGCCAGCCCTACAGAAGGAGTTTCATGAGCCAATTGCACCTCAGCCGCGTCTTGAGTCAGGCCCTGCGCGATCACGGGCAGAGAACCGCCGCCCTGTGCGGTTCAGAGCCCTTCACCTATGCGCAGACCTACGAGCGCGCCCTGCGGCTTGCCAACGGCCTGAGGGGACTGGGCGTGGCCAAGGGAGACCGCGTGGCCGTGCTCATGCTCAACTGCCACCGGTACCTGGAGCTCTATTTTGCCGCCGCCCTGTCGGGGGTTGTGGTGGTGCCGCTCAACGTGCGCTGGGGCGCCAAGGAGTTCTCCCACGCGCTGATGGACAGCGCGCCCAAGGTCTTTGCGATTGACGGTGTCATCCTGCAGCATCTGCAGCCTTATCTGGAGGCGCTGCGCATGCTGGGCATTCAACACCTGCTCTACGCCGATCACACCGCGCCGCAGGGCATGGTTTGCTACGAGGATCTGCTCAAGGATGCACCCGCAGACCCGATCGAGGCGGACCTTCGCGAGGACGATCTGTTCGGGCTGTTTTACACCTCCGGCACCACGGGCAATCCCAAGGGCGTGATGCTCACGCACAAGAACTTGTACACCAACGCATACCACGCGCAGCACGCGCTGCGCTTGCGCGCGGATTCGATCTACCTGCACGTCGCGCCGATGTTCCACCTGGCGGACGGGTGCAGCAACTTCTACCTCAGTTGGAGCGGAGGCGCCCACGCCTTCATCCCGCGCTTCGAGGAGGAGGCGTTCTTCGCCGCGGTGCAGCGCTGGAAGGTGACCAGCACCGTGCTCGTGCCTGCGATGGTCAACTGGCTGCTGCACCATCCCAAGCGCGGGGCGTATGACTTGAGCAGCCTGCGGGAGGTTTTGTACGGCGCCTCGCCGATGCCGCTGAAGGTGCTTCAAGGTGCGATGGGCGCCTTCGAGTGCGATTTCATCCAGGGCTACGGCATGACCGAAGCCGCGCCGCTGGTGACCGTCCTGGACGCCGAAGACCACCGCGCCGCGCTCCAAGGCTGGCGCCCCGAGCGCTTGAGCTCGGCCGGCAAACCGATTCCCGGCGTGGAGGTGCGCGTGGTCGGGGGAGGAGGGCAGGATGTATCTAACGGGCAGGTGGGCGAGGTCTGGGTCCGAGGCCCGAACGTGATGGCCGGGTACTGGCAGCTCCCCGAGGAAACGGCAAACGTGCTGGACGCCGACGGCTGGTATCGCAGCCGGGACATGGGCTACCTGGACGCGGATCGGTACCTGACGCTCGTGGACCGCAAGGGGGACATGATCATCAGCGGCGGGGAGAACGTCTACTCGACCGAGGTGGAGGACGCTCTATATCAACACGAAGCGGTGCTGGAGGCGGCCGTGATCGGGGTGCCGCACGAGCGCTGGGTGGAGGCGGTCAAGGCGGTGGTGGTGCTCAAGCCGGGCTATGCCTTGAGCGAGGCGGAGTTGATCGCACACTGCAAGCAGAGGTTGTCCCCTTACAAAGTGCCCAAGGGCGTGGAATTTGTGGCCGAGCTACCCAAGGGCGGGACCGGCAAAATCCTCAAACACGCACTGAGAGAGCGTTATCGCAAATAGGGCCTTACATAGTCTGTTTGACGAACCCCTCCGGCAAAGGGAAATCGGCGGGGCAGAGGTCTTGGGCGTTGCCCTGGAATTCGTTGTCTTTGCCTTGAAGCTGCAATGTCTCCGTTAGAGATGACCGGACAAAGATCGCGCACTCTTCGTTCTCAATAAGGCGATTATTCTCCAGGTTGTATTGGCTCAACTCGCGGAATTCCAATGCAATCTGATTCTGCTCAAAGGTGTTTTGTGCGAGTTGAATGTTGCCGCTGCTGGCTAGATCTAGCGCAACAGAGAATCTACGAAACACGTTGTTGATGGCAGTTAAGTCTCCCCCCACCACCAGCGCTCTAAAATTGTGGAGGTTAAGCGCTTCAACACCGCTGGCATCTATGTACTTGAGCAGCCTGTCAGAAATCTCGAAAGTGTTATCCGTTAAGGTGGTTTTTAGGCCGGTAAAGATGAGGGGGAGTACCTTGAGTAGATCGGCATGAGGTCCGAATATCCATGGATCGCGGAACCGGCTCCCGGTGATGGATAGGGATGTCCCCCCCCTAATGGTTGAGTTCCTGAATTCACTGTCAGAAAACTCGAAATCTGTAGGAATAGTTCCGGTAATGGTGCAGTGATCAAAGAAGCTGCGACTGAAGCTAGCCTTGCCTTGAATAAACAGCGTTGGCTCATGGAGAACGTTTGAAGGGCAGGAGAAATCACTATCTTGAACCTCCGCTTCGCCTTGTTCCACAACTTCCAGTGTAAAGAAGAGCCAGTTGAGAAAACGGACATTGTCGGCCACCAAGCGCGCGTTCTCCTTGACGATGACCCCTGTAGCAACACGCCCATAGAGTTCGTTGTAGGCGGCAGGTGTAATGCCGTAACCAGAGACAACATTACTTTCATCCAGTGCGATGGGGACAAAGTCGTCCTGCAAGGTCACGTTCTCCAACCGGAGGGTTGAGTTTGGCTCAATGGTGAACAAGCCAACATCAGCGCCATCGAATCGGGACGACCCCTTTTCTTTGGGCAGCAGGATCGTGTTTTCGGCGAATTTAGTACCTCGCAAGGTCCAATTCCCTTGGAACGAGAGCGTGGTGCGATAGATCCCCGGCATGAGCAGGATGGTTCCTCCTCCCACAGGCTCAAGCGCGCTTTTGGCTGCTTCGATAGATGTAAAGCGAGGGATGGTTGGGTCTTGAACGCAAATATCCTGCTGAATGCAAACGGCTACAGTGGTACTTTGTGTGAGGTTAGGCTGGGCATTGGAACTTGCAACCCTGCTCTGAGTGGAGAGAAAACCCAAAGCTGCAACTAGGGAGACAGCGATGATAGCTAGAATTTTATTTCGCATGAGGAATCACCTTCATTGTGATTATACAACGTGAAGAGGAGGCGGATTTCAAATCCGCCTCCTCCAATCTTGGTCAATGGTACATGATGGGCTCTGAAATCGGGGTAAAGCATTGAGAGCTGGTTGAGCAGTTGACGTATTCTGGAGTTGTCAATTGCAG
>DATCIV010000281.1:0-3561 GCA_036507575.1 Candidatus Bipolaricaulota bacterium
AGGAGTGAACCATGAAGACAGTGTTAATGGGAAATCACGCGGTCTCGCACGCGGCGCGGCTTGCGCGGGTGGAGGTGGTTTCCGCCTACCCGATCACGCCGCAGACCCAGATCGTGGAGGAGCTGAGCGAGCTGTGCGCAAGCGGCGAGCTGGCCGCCAAGTTCATCAAGGTGGAGTCGGAGCACTCAGCGATGGCCGCCTGCATCGGGGCTTCCGCTGCGGGAGCCAGGGCCTTCACCGCCACCTCCTCGCAGGGGCTTGCCCTCATGCACGAGGTGCTGCACTGGGCTTCGGGGGCGCGGCTGCCGATCGTGATGGCCGAGGTCAACCGCGCGCTTGCGCCGGGCTGGTCCATCTGGACCGAGCAGACCGACAGCCTGGCCCAGCGCGACACCGGTTGGCTGCAGTTTTACTGCGAATCCAACCAGGAGGTGCTGGACACCACCTTGCAGGCGTTTGCGATCTCGGAGCAGTTGGCGCTGCCTTCGATGGTCGTGCTCGACGCCTTCTTCCTCTCGCACACGTACGAGCCGGTGGATGTGCCCACGCAAGAGGAGGTGGACGCGTTCCTGCCGCCGTACGAGCCTGCGATGAAGCTGGACGTGGCGGACCCGCACGCGTTCGGCTCGCTGGTGGGGCCGGACGCTTACTTCGAGTTTCGCCACGCCATCCAGCAGTCCTTTGGACGCGCGCTGGACGTGATCGAGCAGGTGGGCGCGCAGTTCGCCAAGCGCTTTGGCCGGCGCTATGGCCTCATCGAGCGCTACCGAATGGAGGACGCACAGCTGGTCCTGGTCACCGCGTCCACCATCACCAGCACGGCGCGCTATGTGGTGGACCAGCGCCGGGCGCGCGGCGAGAAGGTAGGGTTGCTCAAGGTCCGCACGTTCCGTCCCTTCCCGTTTGAGGCCCTGCGCCAGGCGCTTTGCGGGGTGCCCAAGGTGGCGGTGGTGGACCGCAACCTGTCGTTCGGGCACCACGGCATCTTCCACGCGGAGCTGAAATCGGCGCTCTACGGCCAACCCGGCGCGCCGCGCGTGTTTGGGTTTGTGGCCGGGCTGGGCGGGCGCGACATCACCCCGCAAACGCTGGATGAGATCATTGACACGGCGCAGCGGCTGGAGCGGCCCGACCAAGAGATCTATTGGGTTGGACTGAAGACGCCTGCGGCGCACGAAGCTGGAGTGCGCGCATAGAAGGGAGGTGTCGCATGAAGAACTTCGTCATCCCGGAAGCCGAGTACATGTACTCCGGGCACCTGGCCTGCTCCGGCTGCGGGGCCAGCCTGGGGATGCGGCTTGCGCTTAAGGCGCTTGGCGAGCAAACGATGGTCGTGCTGCCGGCCTGCTGCTGGTCCATCATCGCCGGCCCCTTTCCCTACTCCACGCTCAAGCTGCCCTTGTTCCACACGGCTTTCGAGACCGCCGCCGCGACGGCTTCGGGCTTGCGCGCCGCGCTCGATGTGAAGGGCAAGCGCGAGGTGACCGTGGTGGCCTGGGCGGGGGATGGGGGCACGTTTGACATCGGGCTGCAGGCGCTGTCCGGCGCAGCCGAGCGCAACGAGAATTTCATCTACATCTGTTACGACAACGAAGCCTACATGAACACCGGCATCCAGCGCAGCTCCGCCACGCCGCAGGGGGCGTGGACCACGACCACGCCGCAAGGGCAATTGGAAAACCGGCCCAAGAAGGACATTGACCAGATCATGGCCGCGCACGGCATCCCCTACATCGCCACGGCTTCGGTGGCCTATCCGGACGACCTGATCCGCAAGATCGAGAAAGCCAAAAACATGCAGGGGTTGCGCTTCATTCACCTGCTGGCTCCCTGCCCGCCGGGCTGGAAGATCTCCTCGCAGGAGACGATCCAGATGGCGCGGCTTGCGGTCAAGACCAAGGTCTTTCCGCTCTACGAGATCGAGGACGGGGAGCGGTACACTCTGGGCCTGGAGCCCGAAGCGCTGCCGGTGCGCGACTACTTCGAGCGGCAGGGCCGCTTCCGCTACTTGCAGCCGGCGGATTACGAGCGCATCCAGCGCGAGGTGGATCGGCGCTTCGAAAAACTGAAAGCCAAATCACAGGGTCATTGAAGAGAAACGACATGCATGCAGAAAAGAAGCCCGGACCTGAACTCCTCCTTGAAGCGGCCTCTGAGCCAGGGCTCGGAGGAAATGGGTTTCAGGTCCGGGCAGCCTCACCATGCATCGAAAAAAGACGCTTATGAAAGGGGAACCATGATCGCAGACAAGCGGGCGGACCTGGCCGGTCCCGGCATCGGCACGTACGAGGAAATCGAGCGCATTTTGCCTCAGAATTACGCCAGCGCGTTGGACCTCAAGGAAACGCAGCGCGCGCTGTATGAGGCCAAGGACTACATCGAAGAGCACCTGTGCAAGGCGCTCCACCTGATGCGGGTGCAGGTGCCGCTGATCGTGGACCGCGACTCCGGCGTCAACGACACGCTGGACCGCGACGGCTCGCGCACGCCGGTGGAGTTCCCCTGCGGGCTCGGCCTCAAAGCGCCGATCCCGGCCCAGGTGGTGCAGGCGGCCACCAAGTGGAAGCGCATGGCGCTTGCGCAGTTCGGCATGAAGCCGGGCGAAGGCCTGATCACCGACATGCGCGCCGTGCGCAAGGATTACTTCCTCGACCACGACCACAGCGCCTACGTGGACCAGTGGGACTGGGAGCTGGCCATCACGCCGCAGCAGCGCAATCTGGACTTCCTCACCGACGTGGTGCGCAAGCTCTGGAAGGTGCTGCACGGGGCAGGCAAACACGTGCAGAAGAAGTATCCGAAGCTGAGCGGGAAATATCCGGAGCTGCCCGACGAGTTGCACTTCGTGCACGCCGAGGATCTGTTGCAAATGTACCCCGACCTGCCGCGCAAGCAGCGCGAAACGAACCTCCTGCAAAAACACCCGGCGGTCTTCATCTACGGCATCGGCTATCCCCTTGCCGACGGCTTGCCGCACGAGATGCGGGCTGCCGACTACGACGACTGGGTCACGCCGACGACGTCCAAGGACGGGCGGCCCATGCGGGGCCTGAACGGCGACATCCTGGTGTGGAACCCGCTGACCAAGCGCCGCCACGAGCTGAGCTCGATGGGCATCCGCGTGACCAAGGAGTCCCTGGTGGAGCAGATGAAGATGGCCGGGCGCGAAGCGGAGTTGAAGCTGCCCTATCACCAGGCGATCCTGAGCGACCGCGTTCCATTAAGCATCGGCGGCGGGATCGGCCAGTCGCGCACGTACATGTATCTGTTGAAAAAAGCGCACCTGGGCGAGGTGAGCGTCACGGTCTGGCCCAAAGTTCTGAAAGAAATGTGCGCCAAGAAGAACATCCACGTGCTGGAGTGAACGCACCCACTCGTTGAAGACGCAGGGCCTGCTGCACTGAACAAACCCCTGCAAGGGGGGCGAGCATGAACTCGGCCCTTTTGGATCTGCACCTTGCTCAGCCGAACCTGATCCTGGCATGGATCTGGATCGTCCTGGGTTTTGGGTGGGGAAGCGTTCTGGGGTTGAATTTCCATCGGGACGCTTGGCTTGGAGGG
>DATCIV010000282.1:0-6740 GCA_036507575.1 Candidatus Bipolaricaulota bacterium
CTGGAGCGCTTGCGGTCCGTCGCCGGCGGCGATGGGTTCAAACCCCGCTTTCTCCAGCGACGCGCTGATGACCTGAACGATCTCCGGCTCATCCTCGACGATCAGCACTTTTTCTCGCATAGAAATCATCACGGTTCCCTCTTTATGGATACTACAATTCAGCGCCTGAGGGAAACAAGGGCCGTTGACCGGCGCCCTGAAGGCTTGCCCGAGGAAGGATGTAAGTCACACCTTTAATCCGACATCGGCTTCATTTGCCCTCCCAAGGCATGCTCGAACGGCCCGCTCAACTCCCACAGTGCGGGCCTTTTCTATTTGGGCACGCCATTATGAAGGAATTGTGAAGGTGCGGGCGCCGGCGCCTGCAATCCGCAGGAACTGACGAACGCAGTGGCGTTGTTGCGTATGCAAAGCCAACCCGCGCCGTCGCTGCTTGTAACGCGTGCTCCCTCCGTTCCATTTGACAAGCGCGCGCACAGACCCCATGATGGCGGCTTGAATGGGGTTGGCCCTCAAGAACCATGCTTCGCATCTACTTCGTGCGCCACGGACAGACGGATTGGAATTCTCTCAAGAAGCTGCAAGGCCAGCAGGACGCATCGCTCAATGAGTTGGGCGTGCGCCAGTCTCAGGCGGCGGCCAAGCGGCTGAAGAACGTCCCGCTGGAGGCCATCTACGCCAGCGACCTGACCCGCGCCCGCCAAACGGCCCAAGCCATCAACACCTATCACAACCTGCCGCTGCTGCAACGGCCGCACCTGCGCGAGCGCTGCTTCGGCATCTTTGAAGGCCACACGATCGAGCAGTGCACGAAGCGACATCCCGACGTCCGCGCCGCCTACGAGCGCGACCGGCTGGGCTACAAGATCCCCGAGGGCGAAAGCTACCTGGAGTTCACCTGCCGGGTGGGCGCCTTCTTTGAAGTCTTGCGAAAAGAGCACGGCGAACAAACGATCGCCGTAGTGGCCCACGGCGGCGTGCTGGGGGCGGCGTTCAGCCACATCGTCTCGCAACAAATGAATCTGGCCTCCCCGCCCTTTTTGCCCCTGTTTGCGGTGGGCAATTGCTCGATCTCGCAACTGCAGCACAAAGAGGGCCGTTGGCTGGTGCACTCCCTCAACCAGACCGACCACCTGAGCGGCCTGGTGGGAGATGACCGACCTGCGGAAGAATACGCTTAAGGTATTGGAACGATGGTAGAATCTCCCCGCTCCCCCTTTGCCAAAGGAGGACATATGGGGGGATTGACATCTGAAAGGAGCCATCCATGGAATCTCTGTTCAATCACCTGGACGCAAACCAGGGCCGCTATCTGCAGCGCTTACAGGATCTGGCCCGTCAACCCAGCGTGGCCGCGCAGAACCTGGGAATGCGGGAAACCGCAGCCATGGTCGCCGATCTGCTCAAGGGGCTGGGCGCCGCCGTGCAGATCGTGCCCACCTCAGGCCATCCAGTGGTGGTGGGCGACCTGCCGGGCCGCTGCGAAAAGACGCTGAGCTTCTACAATCACTACGACGTCCAGCCGCCGGAACCCCTCCAATTATGGGACTCTCCCCCCTGGGAGCCGACGATCCGCGACGGAAAACTCTACGCCCGCGGCGTGGCCGACAACAAAGGAGACCTGGTCGCCCGCATCAGCGCGGTCGAAGCGTATCTGGCGGTGCACGGCCAGTTGCCCTGCCGCGTCAAGTTCATCGTCGAAGGCGAGGAGGAGATCGGCAGCCCTCACTTGCAGGAATTCGTGGACGGGCACGCCGAGTTGATCCGCGCCGACGGCTGCATCTGGGAGTTCGGCGCCAAGGACCTGCAAGAGCGCCCCGTCATCTCCTTCGGGCTGAAGGGCATCTGCTACGTGGAGTTGAGCGTCCAGGCTGCCTCAAGCGACCTGCACTCCTCCTGGGCGGCAGTGACACCCAACGCCGCGTGGCGCCTGACCTGGGCGCTTGCCTCGCTGAAAGGCCCCAACGAGCGCGTGCGCATTGCGGGCTTTTACGACGCGGTGAGGGCGCCAAGCGCCCAGGACGTCAAAGCCCTGAAGGCGCTGGGGTTCGACGAAGCCGGGTATCGAGAAAAATTCGGCATTGACGCCTACCTCAAGAACCTGACGGGGACCAAGCTGCTAAAAAAACTCTACTTCGAGCCCACCTGCACGATCTGCGGCATCGAGAGCGGCTACACCGGCGAGGGCGCCAAGACCGTTTCCCCCTGTCTGGCCAGGGTCAAGCTCGACTTTCGCATGGTGCCCGACCAGGACCCCAGGCGCATCGTGAAATTGCTGCGCAAGCACCTGGACGAACACGACTTCCCCGACGTGCAGATCAAACTGCTGTCGGGCGAAAAGTCCGGCCGCACGCCGCTGGATGCGCCCCTGGGCAAGCTCGCCGTCGAGACCGCGCAGCAGATCTACGGCAAAAAACCGGTCGTCCACCCCCTGTCCCCCGGCTCCGGCCCCATGCACACCCTGTGCCAGCAGCTGGGCATCCCCAGCGTGTCCACCGGCTGCAGCTACAGCGGGTCGCAGGCCCATGCGCCCAACGAGAACATCCGCCTTGCGGATTTCCATCAGGGGATCAAGCATATGGCGCTCCTGCTAGACCGCTTTGCAGCGAGTTGAAACACGTGCGGGATGGGTATCTAAACCAGTCGCGCAAAAATGGCCGGGGTTGTAATGAGAATACCCTCGTACTCTCCAAGATCAAGTAGGTCTTGGTCTCCGGTGACGATGTAGTCGGCCCGCTGTTCGACCGCGGCGCTGAGCACATAGTCGTCGTCGGGGTCCGGGGTAATGCCCCGAACCAGTAAAGCGCTGGAGGCTTGAGTGGCCCTGGTTCCTAAATGCAAAAGCAAACGCGCTACTTGGGCTGACGTCAGCCATTGACGCTTTTTGATACGCGGGCGCTCCAGCACTTCGTGCAGCTCCTTCAATAAAGCGGGGGAGGTGATCAAGGTCACTTCGCCCTTAAACCAAGCTTGAAGAATGCGCGCCGAGGTGCCGCGTTCGACGATCGTGGCGCTAGCCAACACATTGGTATCGAGTACGACCCGGATCATTTGGGTTGGGGAGCGGACTTAGCCCGAGCGTGAGCTTTACGAACTTCTTTAATGGCCAAAGCCACTTCGCGCTCCACTTCTTTCGGGTCTAGATCTTTGTTGTGAGCCCAGATTTCCTTGATGAGGGTTTCTAACTCTGCTTGAGCTTGAGCGCGGTCTCGGTTCACGATGGATTGGGGGCGCAAGATCAACTGGTTGCCTTTACGGATCACCTCAACGTAATCGCCCTGTTGGAGCGTCAACTCTTCAAACAGCTCTTTGGGGATGGTAACTTGTCGGCTGCGGGTGATTTTAACCAAAGGCATGAATGGCCGCCTCCTTGTGTTAAAGATGGGCTTGGTGAGCAAAGGCCAAATTACTTTATTACTATAACACTATCAGTTTAGGTGGGATTGAGACCGCTGTCAAGGGCCACTGACACTTTCGGTGGCAGCTAATATTATACCCCACTTGCGCCTTCCATCCGGAAAATCCGGGTTGATATCGCAAAGGACCTGAGTATCATCAAACCATGATCATCGAAACGCGAAAGTTGACCAAGACGTACCAGGCAGGACAGGAGCAGGTGTACGCGCTGCGCGGGGTGGATTTTCAGGCGGATCGCGGCGACTTCGTCGTGATCAACGGCCCCTCGGGCAGCGGCAAGACCACGTTCTTGAACCTGATCGCCTGCATCGACGACCCCACCTCCGGCGAGCTCGTCATCGAAGGCAAGCCCGTGTCCCGCTTGGACTCGGGCAGCCTGGCCAACGTGCGCCGCGACAAGATCGGCCTTGTGTTCCAGGCCTTCAACTTGATCGCGGTGCTGTCCACGTACGAGAACGTGGAGTACCCGATGCTCCTTCGGGGCACGCCCCCGCAGCAGCGCAAGAAGAAGGTGATGCGCCTGCTGGAAGAGGTGGACCTGGTCAAGGAGGCCAAGCGCCGTCCCGATCAGCTGTCCGGCGGCCAGAAACAGCGCGTGGCCCTGGCCCGCGCCCTGGCCAACGATCCGGTGCTGTTTCTTGCGGACGAGCCCACCGGCAACCTGGACTCCAAGACCGCGCAGCGCATCATGGACATCATGAAACGGCTCAACGAGGAGCACAAGGTCACGTGCATCGTGGTCACCCACGCCCCCGACGTCAACGCCTACGCCCGAAGGCTGGTGCACATCCGCGACGGCATGCTCAGCGAGAAGAACCCGTATGCGTCTGCATCTGCGCCTAGCGCTACGTAATTTACGGCGCAACGTGCGGCGCACCGCCCTGAGCCTGGCCATCATTGCACTGGGCGCGGCCATGACCTTCGCCGTGCGCGGCTACGTGGACGACGCCGTGTTCAACATCCGCGACGGCACCGTGAGCCAGTACGGCAACTTCCAGATCGCATCCCCCCTGCTCTTCGACAACGAGGCCGAGGGCTACGAATACCTCATCTCGCCGGAGACGTTGAGCCAGGTGCAAACGATGCTGCACCGACACCCCGAGATCGTGGGCCACACCGTGCAGTTGAACTTCTCGGCCCTGGCCTCCTTGGGCCGCAAGACCCAGGTGCTGCGCGCCGTAGCCACGGAACCGGGAAACCACGCCCTGGACTACAACGACTTGGTGATCGAAGGGGCCGGTTTGCACCCCGAAGACCAGGGCAAGGTGTTGATCGGCAAATCCCTGGCCGAGGAAAGAAACTTGAAACCAGGCGACGCCTTTCGCCTCAACGCCTCCACCGTGGACGGCGCATACAACGTGGGCAAGCTGGAGGTGGCCGGCGTCTTCTCGCTCAACAACGCGCAGGCCGAGGCCCAACTGGCGTTCGTGCCCCTGGCCTATGCGCAAGCCTTGCTCAACACCGCCGGCTACGGCAAGGTGATCGTCTCGCTGGACAATCTGGAAGACACCGAGCGCGTGGCTGACGCTGTGCAGGCGGACTTGAATGCAGCAGGCTTGGGCCTGGAAGTGCGCACCTGGGATCAGCTGTCGGAGTTTTATCAGCAGATCACGGGCTTCTTCGACGCCTTGTTCTTTTTCCTGACGTTTGCCATCTCGGTGCTGGTGTTCTTCATCGTGCTCCAGGTGCTGACCATGTCGTTTCTGGAGCGCACGCGCGAGGTGGGCACGATCCGCGCCCTGGGCGCCAAATCCAGCCAGGTGTTCTCCATGTTCCTCGCGGAGGGCTTCCTGATCGGGCTGGCGGGCGGGGTATTTGGCATCGCATTGGGATGGTTTTTTTCGCTTGGCTTCAACGCGCTGGGGATCGGGTGGACCCCGCCGGGCGCGCTGGATCCGGTGCCCGTGCGCATCGCGGCCAATGCCCAGGTCATCCTGGCGCCGTTGATCGTGAGCGTCGTGGCCACCGTGCTCTCGGCGCTGTTCCCGTCGGCTCGCTCAGCGCGCCAGCGCATCGTGGACGCGCTGCGCACGGCGTAGGAGGCTGTATGTTCTTCAAGATCGCGCTGCGCAACGTGTTTCGCAACAAGCGGCGCACGCTGCTTTCCCTGGGCATCGTGGCCCTTGGAGTCTCGATTCTATCCCTGGTCATTGGGTTTGTCTCGGAAAGCCTGCGCGCCACCAAGGCCGAGCTGGCGCGCGAGATCGGATCGTTTCAAATCGGCTCGGCCCTGATGTTCGACGACAAGGCTGAAGGGTTCGAGTACCTCATCCCCCCCCAGACCCTGGACCAGCTCAGCGCCATCCTGAACGCGCAGCCCCAGGTCAGCGCCTATACCTACCAGATCAACTTCGGCGGCATCATCGGCACCCAACGCAGCAGCACGGCGCTGGTCGCCCGCGGCCTGGTGCCGGGCAATCCCATCGAGGATTACTCAAGCTTGATCGAGTCCGGCGAACCGCTGAACCAAGACGATACGCCCCAGATCCTGATCGGACGCCAGCTGGCCCAAACCCTGGACGTAAAACCCGGCGATTGGATCAACCTGGCCACCGGCACGGTCAGCGGCGCCTTCAAGGCCGCAAGCGCCCAGGTCCTGGGCACGTTCCGCTACAACAACTCCCAACTGGAGGACCAGCTCGGCTTGCTCCCCTTGTGGTTTGCGCAGAAGGTGCTGCGCACCGACGGCGTAGAACGCGTGATCGTGCAGCTGAAAGATCTCGATCAAGCCCAGGCGGTGGGCGCCCAGGTGGAGCAAGCTTTGGCGCAGGCGGGCATCGGGCTTGAGGTGCGCGGCTGGCAGGAGCTGACCACGTTCTACGCGTCCATCGAGCAGTTCTGGAACGTTTTTTCGGGGTTCACGGTGATGGGCGTGTTCGTGCTCGCCTTCTTCAGCGTGCTCGAGGTGCTGACCATGTCGTTTCTGGAGCGCGCGCGCGAGGTGGGCACCATCCGCGCAGTGGGCACCCGGCGCCATCAGGTGTTTTGGACCTTCCTGCTGGAGGGAGCGTTGCTTGGCGCGTTGGGCGGGGCGCTGGGCCTTGCCTTGGGAGCGGCGCTCGCCTTTGCCATCAACGCCTTGGGGGTCGGCTGGCAGCCGCCGGGCGCGATCGATCCGGTGCCGCTGCAGATCGCCGTTGGCGCGGACAGCCTCACGCTGCCCTTCATCACCGCGGTGGTCTCCACCTTGCTGGGCACGCTGTACCCCGCGCTGAAAAACGCGCGGTTGAACATCGTCAAGGCGCTCAACTATGTATGATGAATTCGATTCCCTCTCCCCGCGGGAGAGGGGCAACCGGAGGTTGCTACAGGGTGAGGGGACC
>DATCIV010000283.1:0-2379 GCA_036507575.1 Candidatus Bipolaricaulota bacterium
AAGGTCACCACGCCCCAGGATCTGGAGTTGGCCGCCCGCTGGCTGCGATAGTGTGCTCCCCTTCCCCCCTCATCCCAGCCTTCCCCCGCCAGGGGGGAAGGAGAAAAGCATGGAATTTCACGTGAACTGCTTTACCTTCCCTCTCTCCCCTTTGTGGGGGAGAGGGCAGGGGTGAGGGGAAAAATCGACTTGGTGATGCGCATCCCTTGCACGTTAATATGGAGTTGGGGTATTGTATTTGCACATGGAGACGAAATTGGCCCAGCGTACGTTTGTGCTTCGCTCCCGGTCCACGGAGCTCAACGACCGCGCGTTTGACTCCGAGTTGCTGCCGCAGTTCTTCCACTTGTTCCACCGCAAGAGCCTGAGCAGCCTGGACCGCGTGGTCTTCGACCTGCGCTCGGTCACCTGGGGCAACCCCTACGGGGCGCTTGGCGTGGTGCTGATGGCCGAGGTGCTGCGGGACTACTCGCCGTGGGCGCTGGAGTTGTGGCTGGGGCAGCCGCAGCAGCTCAAGCGCAACACCTGGCTTGCCCACATCGGGCTGCCTCAGGCGATGACGGGGCTTGCCACGGTGGTGGGCCATTTGCAGGATGAGGCCCAGCTGGCCACGCGCTACCGCTACCTGCCCATCACCGCGCTGCCCAAAAACCGCAGCGAGCAGATGAAGCTGCTCAAGGACGTCGCGTTCGGCAGCCACGAGGTGCTGGTGCGCGATTTCCAGTACGACGCGGTGCAGGCCGGGCGCTTCATCACCGCGCTCTCGGAGCTGTGCACCAACATCTACGACCACAGCACGCCGGGGGGCGAGGTGCGCGGCTTCATCGCCATGCAGGCGTATCAGGACGCGGTGAAGTTCGCGGTGATGGACCTGGGGATCGGGATTCCCAAGAGCCTGCGCTCCCGCTACGAGTTGGACGACCCGCAGCTGATCCTCAAGGCCTTCGAGCCGGGGGTGTCGGGCCGCATGCAGGAGGGCCGGGGCCTGGGGCTGACGCGCGTGTGCGAGATCGTCGAGCGCCAGGACGGCATCTTGAACATCCGCTCGGGCCGGGGCAAGGTGCTGCTGCTGGGCCGTCAACGCCGGCGCGAGGTGCACACGCTGCAGCACCAATCCACGTTTCCGGGGACGCAGATCGGCATCTTGCTGCACCGGGTCGGACCAAAGGAGAATTCATGAAGCACGTGCGCCATCCGCTCAAGGCGGAGATGGGATACCTGATCGGCCGGGAGGAAGGGGTGCGCTTGAAGGAAGCGATCTGTCGGGAGCTGGAGCAGCTTGAGCCCAACAGCGCGCTGGTGCTGGATTTCGGCGAGGTGAATTTCATCGACGTGTCCTGCGCCGACGAGCTGGTGGTCAAGGTGCTCGCCCGGCTGCAGGCCGGGGAGTTCCCCGACCGCTTTCTGGTGCTGTCGAACCTCAAGCCGCAGCACCGCGAGAACGTGGAGGCTGCGCTGTCGGTGGGGGGCAAGGCCGTGTTCGTGAAAAACGGCAAGGAGTGGACTACCCTGGGGGAACTCATCAGCAGCTACCGCGACGCCCTCGAGGTGGTCAACCGGCACCAGGTGATCACCGCGCGCGAACTCTACGAATCCATGCACTACGAGACCATCAACGAATCCAGCACCAAGCTGTCGGCGCTCTACAAGCTGTGCCTGATCGCCCGCGAGCCCTTCCGCCGCCCGGTGCGCGGGGGCGGCCGCCAATTCCGCTACCTGTCCATCCTGCACGAAACGGACTAAACCCGCAGCCACAAGGCAATCCGGGAGCGGCCGCCTTGGCCATGTCCTTTGGGCGGATCACGACCGAGCGTCCTGCGGCGCTCACGGTTCCATCCCGGCAGTGCCGTTGTTCCATCCGCGCGTTGACCGCTGCGCTAGTGATGCACGATACCGCCGCCGATAATCACAACACCATAACGACGCTAGGGTTTAAGAGGATTTCTTCGATGATGAACCAAGGGCTATTGATGCGCAGCGACGTGCAGCCGGGCGTGATGGAAACAGCCAAGTTCGGCAACCACTTCCTGACCTACGTGCGCTGCAACGGCGACGGACGGGTGATCTCGCTGGCCCGTTACAACGACGAGCAGGCCGCTCGCGACGGCCACCAGCGTTGGATGAGCAAGGATTGGCGCGGCAGATCCGTGAGAGAGTTGCTAAGAGATGATGGATGACACCTCCTTGACCGAAGAGCTTGGCCGCTGCACGGCCTTGGCCGAAGGTGGGATCACACCCACTGGCCTGCAGGGTTTTGCCCGTCGTCCCGGCGGGATTTTTCCCTGCAGGTCTGTAGGTCAGGCCAAGCTCTTCTCCCTCTCAAGCGCCGCATTGCGGCAGCGTCTTGGTGTACTTGAGCTTAAAACGATCTGAGCTGAT
>DATCIV010000284.1:0-10276 GCA_036507575.1 Candidatus Bipolaricaulota bacterium
GGTCAAGTGTGGTAGAAATAAGCCATGACCCCGGAGATCGAGTGCCCCAACTGCCGACGGCTGCAGGCCAAGATCGAGGAGTTGGAAGCCAGGATTCAAGAGTTGGAAGCCCAGTTGCGGCGAGGTTGCCGT
Source organism: Candidatus Bipolaricaulota bacterium (assembly GCA_036507575.1). GTDB lineage: Bacteria > Bipolaricaulota > Bipolaricaulia > RBG-16-55-9 > JAJCYT01 > DATCIV01. The sequence continues at coordinate 133 of DATCIV010000284.1, forward strand.
CAGGCAGCCCCGTTCTCCAAAGACGAACCCAAGCCCGAGCCCAAACCTCCGGGCCGACGGCCGGGACAGGGCGAATTCACCCGTCGGCAGCTGCCTGCGCAGGAGGAGATTCAGCGGACGGTGGAAGTCCCGCTGGAGACGTGCCCCGACTGCGGCGGCTGGTTGGAGGATCGCGCCTGGCACGAGCAGTTCCAGGTCGATCTGCCCCAGGTGGAGCCGGAAGTGACGCGCTTTTGCACCCAAAGCGGCTACTGCCCCCGCTGCCGCAAGCGGGTGCGCTCGCGCCACCCTGAGCAGGTCTCCGAGGCAACCGGGGCGGCGGGGGTGAGCCTTGGCCCGCGGGCCAAGGCGCTGGCGGCGGATCTGAAGCATCGTCTGGGTGTGCCCTACCGCAAGATCAGCGAGCTGTTCGCCACCGCCTTCGGGTTGGAAGTGACCGCCGGCGGACTGTGTCAGGCCGACGCCCGCTTGGCCCAGCAGGCGGAGCCGCTCTACCAGCAGTTGGTGGAGGCGATCCGGCGCTGTGCCGCCGTGCATGTAGACGAGACGGGCTGGCGCATCGGAGTGCTGGGGGCGTGGCTGTGGGTGTTCACTGGGCGCAAGATCACGGTGTATGCCATCGACGAGCGTCGCTCTCATGAGGTGGTAGTCGAGGTCCTGGGTCGGGAGTTTGCCGGGGTGCTGGTGAGCGACTGCTTCACGGCTTACGACGCCCAGGCGTTGTCGGGGTGGCTGAAGCAGAAGTGCTTGGCCCACTTGCTGCACGAGCTTGCCCAACTGGAGCGGGACAAGAGCCGGGCAGCGGTGCGCTTGCCCCGTGCGCTGTTGAGCGTGCTGCGGGAGGCGTTGCAGTTGAAGGCACAGCAGTCGCAGCTGAGTCCAGGCCAGTTTCAGCGCCGGTTTCAGGGACTGGAAGCGCGGCTGGACGCGTTGATCTCCTCGCGTCGCCAATTCAGCGACCCGGACAATGCCCGCATCGCCAAGCGGCTGAGGAAGCAGCGGGCGCACCTGTTCACCTTCCTGACCCTGGACGAAGTGGAAGCGACCAACAACCGGGCGGAGCGGGCGCTGCGACCGGCGGTGATCGTGCGCAAGACGGGGGGGTGCAACCGCAACCGGCGGGGAGCCAAGACCCATGCGATCTTGGCCAGCCTGCTGGTGACGGCCAAGCAGCAGGCAGCAGATCCGCTGGAGGCCTTGATCCGGGTGCTGACCCGCCAAGGCAAGCTGTCCTTGGAGCGCTCGCCTCCGACGGTCAACGCCGCTTGACACATGGACGCTAAACATATACCTCTCAGGAAAGAACGGTTGGAGGGTATGGCGACCATGCCATATGGGAAATCTCGGCTAAGATGGTTGAGTCTTGAGCGCCTTCCGGACTTGCCAAGTGGTGCGGCTCTATGAAGCTGGCGTTACGCTTCTACCTAGAGACTTTCGATGACTCTCGCTTTAGGGTCAACAAGCGGTTGAGAATAGGAACCCAGCCTCTAGTACACGGCCACAGTGGTCATTGAGGATAGAGTCGCTGCAGCTTGCAGCGGGCTTTGTCGGTGGTGAAGCGCCAGTGCACCGTGGCTTGTTGCTCGTTGCGCCGCTGCTCCCAGGCACTGACCTCCCCTGCCATCCTCTGTGCGTCAGGAATACGTCGATTCAAACATTGCCTCACCAACACCGACCACTCGATCTCGGCCATGTTCAGCCAGCTGCCATGCTTGGGCGTGTAGTGAAACTCCAGTTTCTCAGTCAACCTTCTGGCTTCCTGAGGCTCAAACGTTTGGTACAAAGCCGCCGGGGTGTGCGTGTTGAGGTTGTCCAGCACCACCCGGATCACCTGGGCTTTTGGGAACTGCTCGTCCACCAGTTGCTTCATCCACTGGGCAAAGTCCTGGCTGGTGCGCCGGGCTCTTACCTCCACCTGACGCCAGCCCTGGAGCGGCTGGAAACTCATGAACAAACAACAACTCCCTTGGCGGGCGTACTGTGAGTCAATCCGTTTGGGCCTGCCTGCTTTGGCGGGCAAAGGGGGGCGTACCTCGCTGCGCAGCACACTGGGCCGCTCGTCAACGCACACCACCGGTCGTGCCGGGTCATACGGCTGGGCATACAAATCCAATACGTCCTCCATGCGCCAGACGAAGTCCGCTGTTACCTGGGCGATACACCACTGCCTCTTCTGCCACGGCTTGAGCGTGTTTTTTTTAAAGTGCGGCGCACGGTCTCATCCGAGATCGACTCCACCACCCCCAGCTCGACCACCTGGTCCGCCAACAACTGCATCGTCCAGTGCTCCCGGCCCTGCGGCGCATCGCTGCAAGCCAAAGCCACCAACGTCGCTTCTCCTCGGGCATCCAGCTTGGCCTGCGCCCCCGGACGAGGTCGTTCCTCCAGCGCCGCTCCCAGCCCTTCCTCGCCCAAGTGCTTGCGCCAATTGCGGATCGTTTGCGGATGGATCTGCAATGCCTCGCCGATCTCCTTGTCTGTTTTGCCTCCAGCGCTCAGCAAAAAGGCGTGCGCTCGGTTGATCGTGCGCACCTTGGCTTTGCCTTTCTTGACCAGATTGCGCAAGGTCTTTCTCTCCTGTTGGCTCAACTCCACTACCCATCTCTGGGGTCGTCCCATGATCTCCCTCCTGGTTGCCCTTGCTCCCAGCAAGTTTATCATACCCCTTCTGTGTGGTCGAGTACTAGTGGGTCAAGTGACACGGACATGGCCATTCCAAGGGAGAAGGGATATCATCGGCGTCATTCCACGACAGTTTCAAAGGAAATGTATGACCCGAAAGCAGAAAGATCCCTTGAGGGAAATAACGGGTGAGGAGCGCCGTTGGCTGAAACGGATGAGTCGTTCCAGCAGCGAACCGGCCAGCCATGTGGCTAGAGCCAAAGCGATTTTGAGCGTGGCTGAGGGAGGAACATACACCGCTGCAGCTCAGGCCGCTGGGCGCAAGTCCGCAGATGCGGTGTCTCAGTGGGTCCAACGTTTCAATGAAGCAGGCATAGGGGCGATCCGCCCCCGCCATGGAGGAGGGCCTGCTGTCAAATACGACGCAACGGCCCGCCAGCGCATCTTGGCTCAAGCGCGTGGCTGCCCCGATCCCCAGCAAGATGGCACCGCCACGTGGTCGTTGCTGAGCTTGCAAAAAGCGTTGCGCAAAGCGGAGGATGGCTTGCCGAAGGTGAGCGCCCACACCATTGGCAAGGTGCTGCATGAAGCGGGATTGAGCTGGCAACGAACACGCAGTTGGACTCAGACCGGCCAAGTAGTGCGTCAACGAAAAGGCAAGCAGGTCATGGTCATCGATGGGGATGCCGAGGCGAAAAAAACTTGATCGAGCAAGCCTACAAAACAGGAGAAAAACTGGGATTAGCCGTGTGGGCTGAAGATGAAGCCGGTCCGTTTCAAACCAAGGCGTATCCGACTCAAAGCTGGCAACCCCGTGGTTGTCCCCAACGGTATGCCCATGAATACGTGCGCAATGGCACCGCCAAGCTGTTGACTTTGTTTCATCCAGCGGATGGTCAAGTCCGGGTCAAAGGAGTGAAGCGATGTACGAATGCGATCTTGCATCCTTGGCTCAAAGCAGAGTTGTTGGATATTCTCAGCTCATTGCCCCCTGCGCCTAAGTTGGATGCCCAGACAAATCGTGGACTCTGGCCACAGTGGCAAGCGGGGCTGAAACAACGCATCACCCTGCCTGAGCACCTGCCTCCTTTACGCATGTTATTGGTGCTGGACAATCTGGCGGGTCACAAAACGCCGGAGTTGGCGTTGTGGTTGTTTGAGCATGGCATTATGCTTTTGTATACGCCCTTGGGAGCCTCTTGGTTGAACATGGCAGAATCCATGCAACGCATTCTCAAACGCAGAGGATTGGAAGGAACTCATCCTCAAACGCCGGCAGAAATCATGGCAGGGTTGGAAGCAGCGGCTCGAGGTTGGAACCAAGAGCCTACGCCGTTTGAATGGGGTGGCAAGCGGGCGGCACGGCGGGAGCGAAGTCGTCAACGAAGACATGCATTGGGGGGCTCAGGGGCTTGTACTCGTCGTCCCCTTCGGCGCCGCGTGACCTTGATCCAGAAATGGCAACGTTCATGTCAAGTGACCCACTAGCTTTCCACCACGACCTTGGACAGATCGCCGATGACCATGAACTGGCTGGCCACCTCGGCCAGGAAGCCCAGCCGATTCTGGCGCAATGCCTGGTCCTCGCTCATCACCAGGACTTCGTCGAAGTATTGATCGATGTGCGGTCTCAGGGCGATGAGCTGTTGCAGGATGCCGTCGAAGTCGTCCTCGGGCAACCGCTTCTCGATCTGCGTCTGGCTCTTGAGCAAGGCCTTCCACAGGTCGCGCTCCGCTTGATCGGTGAATAGTTTAGGATCGTACGCGCGTAAAGTTATATCCGCTTTGCCCAGGATGTTGCCGACGCGCGAGCAGGCGAACGTCAACGAGCGAAATGCCTCGGAGCCCCGCAGTTTCTCCAGGCTGTGCGCCTTGCCCAGCACGTTGAGAAAGTGCCCGTCGCCGGGGGCGATGACGGCCTCCGCGATGTCGTGGGCCACGCCGTACTCCTGCCGCAACGCTTGCTGCAAGCGCTCGCCGAGAAAGGACTCGACGGCCTCCCAGGGACCGGGGTCGGAGATGAACTCGTACAGGCTTCGCTGCTGCTCGAGCAGCGCAAACAGGTCCACGTGCAGGCGGCGCTGCAGCACCATGCGCACGATGGCGTTTGCGGCCCGGCGCAGGCCGAACGGGTCGCGGGACCCCGTCGGCTTGTGGCCGATGAGCAGCGAGCCGACCAGCGTGTCCAGCTTGTCCGCCAGGCTCAACAGCACGCCAAGCTGCGGGTCCGGCAGCGGATCGTCGGGTCCCTGCGGCAAATAGTGCTGGCCAATCGCTTGTGCCACCACCTCGCTCTCCCCATCCAGCGCGGCATACACAGCGCCCATCGCGCCCTGAAGCTCGGGAAACTCCCCCACCATCAGGGTGACCAAGTCCGCCTTGCAAAGGTATGCCGCACGGTCCAGCGCCTCCAGCTGGCGCGGAGGCAACTGAAGCGCTTTGCCCAGCGCCTGAGCCAGCGAGCGAATCCGTTGCGCCTTGTCCCAGATCGAGCCCAACCGGGCTTGATAGACCACGCTCTTCAAGTCCTTGGTGTACGCTTCCAGGGTGCGCTTTCGGTCTTCAGCGAAGAAGAACTCGGAGTCCACCAGCCGGGCTCGCAGCACGCGCTCGTACCCGAGGCGGACCGGCTCGGTCTGGGTGGGTGCGCCATCGCGAAAGCCCACAAAGCGCGGCAGGATCTTGCCCGTCTCCCGGTGATAGCAGGGCACGAAGCGCTGGTGGTTGATCATGGTGGTCGACAGCACCTCCGTCGGCAGCGACAGGAAGCGCTCGTCGAACTGTCCGTCCACCGCGTTGGGGCACTCGCCGCTGTGCACCAGTTGGTGCAGCAAGGCCGGGGTGGGTCTGCACTGGGCATTCCACTGGGCCCCGATCTGTTCGAGCTGGGTTTGGACCTGCGCCTGGCGCTCCTGCGGCTTGACCAGCACCCCGTGCGCGGCGAGCTGGGTCGCGTACTGGCCCGCGCGCTTGATCGTCAGCTCCCCCTGCAAAAATCGGTGGCCGCAGCTCTTGTTGGACGCCTCCAATCCCGCCCAGCGAAAGGGGAGGACCGTCTCACCGTACAAGGCCAGCAGCCAGCGGATCGGGCGGGTGAAGCGCACGCCTGCCCCCCAGCGCATGGTTTCGGCGGGTTTCAGGCCCTCCAAGACGCGCGGGAGGACGTCGATCAACACCTCGGGCGCCAGCTTCCCCTGCTGGTGCACCGTGAGGAACAAATACTCTCCGCCCTCGGCCGCCTTGACCACCGCGTCCTGCACCTGGGCCCCATGGCCTTTGCAAAAGCCCTCGGCCGCTTTGGTGGGACGGCCCTGCGCGTCGAAGGCAACCTTGCGCGGAGGGCCCTTCACCTCAAAGCGCCGATCGGGCTGGCGGTCCTCCAGGGAGTGGACCCACAAGGCCAAGCGACGGGGGGCGCTGTAGACCTCCAGGGATTCGAAGCCGAGCCGGGCTTCCTCCAGCGCCCTTTTGGAGCTCGTCTCCAGTTGGGCCCGCAGGTCGTCCACCACGTGCGGGGGCAAATCCTCCGCGCCGATCTCCACCAGCAGGTCTTGGGTCACGGGGTGCTCCTTGAGGTGTTATCTGGCCAAGGCATCAAGAATGATTTTATTCTGAGCATCCAGATAAGCTTTGGCGCACGCCTTGGACAATGCCTGGATGCGCTGGATGGTGCGCTCGCGCTCGGTGACGCTGATGGCGCGGCGCGCGTCGAGCAAATTGAACAAATGGGAGCACTTGGCGATGCAGTCGTAGGCGGGATAGACCAGCGCAGCGCCCAGGCAGTGGCGGGCTTCGGCTTCGTAGAGCTCAAAGGCCTGGTGCATGCGGCCAACGTCGGCGTGCTCGAAGTTGTACGCGCAGTACTGTTTTTCCGGGGCCAGGCGCAGGTCGCCGTAGCGATGGTCCCGGTTCCAGCTCAGCGCATAGACGTCCCCGGTCCCCTGCAGGGCCATGGTCACCCGCTCCAGGCCGTAGGTCAGCTCCACGCAGACGGGGTCCAGTTCAAAGCCACCCACTTGCTGGAAGTAGGTGAACTGAGAGATCTCAAGGCCATCCATCTCCACCTGCCACCCCAGGCCGGCGGCCCCCAGCGTGGGCCCTTTCCAGTCGTCGTGGATGAAGCGCACGTCGTGCTCCTCCAGGCGCAGGCCCAGGGCCCGCAAGCTCTCCAAATACAGCTCCTGGCTGTTGGCGGGGGCGGGCTTGAGCAGCACTTGATACTGGTAATAGAAAGCCATGCGCATCGGGTTGTCGCCGTAGCGGCCATCCCGCGGCCGGCGGGAGGGTTGGACGTAGGCGACTTTCCAAGGTGAAGGACCAAGGGCGCCGAAAAAGGTGGCGGGATGAAAGGTGCCTGCACCGACTTCCAAATCGAAAGGCTGCTCCAGGGCGCAGCCCTGCTCGCCCCAGAACCGGTGCAGCGCCAGGATCACGTCTTGGAAGTGCATGAGGAAGTGTTAATTCGATTTGATCTGCCCGACGAGTTGATCAAAGGCGGCCGGGTCGAACACGGCCATATCCGCAAGCATCTTGCGGTTCAAACTGATGTTGGCCTTCTTCAAGCCTGAGATCAATTCGTGGTAGCGCAGGCCGCGCTGACGGCAAGCGGCGTTGATGCGAACGATCCACAGGCTGCGAAAATCGCGCTTTTTCAGCACGCGCCCGATGTAGGCGTTGTGCAGCGCCTTCATCACCGCCTGTTTGGCGATCTTGTGAGACGTGCCCCGCTTGGCGTGGAACCCGCGGGCCAGCTTCATGATTCTCTTGCGCCTCAACAGGCGCTTGTTGCCTCCGCGTGCTCGCGGCATGTGCTTCCTCCTGGATTACTTTTTCAGAGCCTTCAGCACGCGCAACCGCATCCGGCCCTCGATCTGGACGCCCTTGCGGTCGTGGCGCGTCTGCTTCCCGGTGCGCTTGCGCATCTTGTAATGGCCTTTGTCGCCGAACAGCTTGCCCTTCTTGCTGACCTTGAAGCGTTTAGCCATTCCTTTGTGCGTTTTTGCCTTTGGCATTGGAACCCTCTTTCAATGGCTGCCCCGCGTGGGCACCAGGATGATTTGCAGCCCGCGCCCGTGGGATTGGGCGTTTTCGTCCATCTTGCCCAGGTCCGCGGTGCCAGCCAGAATCCGGTCGATTAGCGCTTGCCCCTGCTCCCGGTGCACGATCTCGCGCCCGCGAAAGACGATGGAAACGCGGATCTTATGCCCTTGTTCCAGAAACTTGCGCATCTGGCGGAGTTTGATGTCCATGTCGTGGCCTTGGATCTGCGTGGTCAGGCGCATTTCCTTGAGGTCGCTTCGCGGCTGCCTCTTCTCGCGCTTCTTCAGCTGATACTTGTACTTGTTGAAATCAAGGATCTTGCACACCGGCGGGTCGGCCGTGGGCGCAATTTCAACCAAGTCCAACTGGTGGGATCTGGCCAATTCCAGAGCCTCTTTGATGCCGAGTACGCCGACTTGTTCACCTTGATTGCTGATCACGCGAACCTGGGGAGCGTTGATCTCCCGGTTAACCCTGACGCGTTGTGTGGCGATAGAGATCCTCCTTATGGTGGAATGGTTGTTTTTGTGCGCCGTAACGATACCTGAGCCCTTGGACGTTGTCAAGCAATAATAAGGGCCGAGAATGGCTCTAGCGTCGTGAATTCCCAAACGGGAGCTCTTGGCCGCGCCACAGGCGCTGGATGTTTTGCCGATGGCGCCACAAGCTGAGCGCTCCCAGGGCGGCAAACAACCCCACCAGTGCTCCCGTCCCCCCCCACAGCCACAGGATCGCGGGCGACGCCAGCAGGGCCAGGATCGAGCTCAGCGATACCTTGCGCGTCAAGGCCATCAAGCTGGCCCACAGGCCCATGGTGCACAAGGCTGCGGGCCAGGAGATCGGCAGCAGCAGACCCAGGGTGGTCGCCACGCCCTTGCCGCCGCTCAAGCGCAGGAAAGGGCTCCAGTTATGGCCCACCACCGCCAAGCCGGACAGCGCCAATGGAGCATCCAGCGCTCCTGTCAGCGCGACTGCAGCCACTCCTTTGCCGGCGTCCAGCAGGAAGGATAGGATTCCCCACCCTACACCCAGGGCACGCGCCACGTTGGTGGCGCCTGGGTTGCCTGAGCCCACCTTGCGAATGTCCACCCCGCGTCCGGAAGCCACCCAGGCGCTGAAGGGCAGCGCGCCGATGAAATAGCTGAGCAAGGCCGCCGCGACGGTCGTCCAACTCACCGATCGGCCTCCCTACACTATTTTTCCTTCTGCTCCAGGTGCTCGCGCAGGGTCAAGCCGCCGCTGCCCTCGGTGGTGTACTCCTTGGGGGTGTAGACGCTCTCGGGCCGCTCGCGCTCGATGCGCTCTTCGCGGGAAGGCCGTCTTTCGGGCAGCTCGCGCGGTTTGCGCATGGACAGCCGCACCTGGCGCTTGTCCTCGTTGATGCCGATGATGCGCGCCTTGATCTTCTGACCCACTTCCAGCGCGCTGGAAGGGTGGGCGATGCGCTCCTCGGCAATCTCCGACACGTGGATCAGGCCTTCCACCTCGTCGGTGATCTTGACGAAGGCGCCGAAGTCTTTGAGCTCGGTGACTTCCCCCTCCACTTCTTCGTTGACCGAGTATTGCTCAACGAACTTGTGCCAGGGGTCCTCTTTCAGCTCGCGCAGGGACAGCCGGATCTTGCGATGGGTGCTGTCGGATTTGATGACCTTGGCCTCCACCTCATCGCCTTCCTTGACCACCTGGGCCGGATCGGTCACGTGCTCCCAGCTCATCTCGGAGATGTGCAACAGCGCCTCGACCCCCGATTCCAACAGGATGAAGGCGCCAAAGGGCGCCAGCTTCGTCACCTGCCCCTTGATGATGGTGCCTTCGGGGTAGCGTTTTTCGATGTTGGCCCAAGGATCGGCTTGCGCCTGACGCATGCTGAGCGAGATGCGGCGCTTCTCCTGCAAGCACTCCAGCACCACCACCTCCACCACGTCGCTCTCGCGCACCACCTCTTTGGGGTGCTGAGGATACCCCCAGCTCAACTCGGAAATGTGGACCAAGCCTTCCACGTCCTCTTCCAGCTTGATGAAAGCGCCGAAATCGGTGATGCTGACCACCGTTCCCTGGCGCCTGGCGCCCACCAGGTAACGCTGGGCGATGTCCTGCCAGGGATCGGTGCGCAGTTGCTTGATGCTCAAGCGAATGCGCTCTTTCTGCCTGTCGATCTCGATGACCTTCACCTTGATGGCGTCGCCCACCTTGTAGCTCTTGGGCGGCACCGGCACTTCCTTCCAGCTGATCTCCGTGCGATGGACCAACCCTTCAAACCCCCCGATGTCCACGAACAAGCCATAGTCCACCACGGATTTGATCACGCCGTCCACCACCTGGCCCGGCTCCACCTTGTTGAACAACTCCTGACGCTCCTGGCGCTCGATCGCCTCCAGCAGCGCTTTGCGCGACACCACCAGGTTCTGATCGCGCTGGTCCAGCTCCAGGATCTTCAACTGGATCTCCTGGCCCCGCAACGACTTGATGTCCGCGGGCAAAT
>DATCIV010000285.1:0-5540 GCA_036507575.1 Candidatus Bipolaricaulota bacterium
AAAATATAACCCCTAGATGTAGTAATACTCAATCGAGTTCGAGAGGTCGTGATAGCCATTAAGAATCGCGGATTGCTCAGAATCGAAACGGTTGCCACACCGCCACGTACAGCACTTCTCCGGATGCCACGCTGATCAACCAGAGCGCAACGAACACCCCCGTCAGGGTGGGCCGCTGCTGGAAGTAAGCTGAGCCCCGCTTGGCGGAGCGATAGGCCAGCACCGCAAGCACGATCAATCCGATCAACATGATCAGGGAAATGATCCCATGAAACGCTCCCAGCCACGTCACCCAATGCGTTGGCGGGCCGGGGTGGTTTTCAACGATCACCAGCGATCGGTTGACCATGTAGGCGACGTTCACCAACACCTCAAAGGTCAAGGTGCCAAACAGCAGCTTCCAGCGCAGCGGGTTGCCCCGCGCATTGTCGAAGATGACGAACAGGACCAGGGCGGTGACGACGAGCTCCGAGATGGCCGAGAACGTGCTGAAGTAAAAGGGATTGCTGAGCATGAAGTTTCTCCTATCTATCGACGATGAAGTCTGAAAAGCCCACCTGCTTGGAGGGCGTGATGCGGAAATAGGGCGTGGTGAAGCGCACCATCACCCGCTGTTCAACCGTGAAGTACACCAACGCGCGAAGCACCGGATCTGGCCCCAGGAATGCCTTGAAGAACGGGTCGTTGAACGTGCTGTGCGACAAGGTGCCCTCCACCACGAACACCTCCACTTCGCGCCGCCCAAGCTTGGTCTGCAGCGGAAATATCTCCTTGCGTTTCACCTCGGCGCGACCCGTGAAATACGGGTCTTCGCCCTGCGGTAGAAACTCGTGATAGAACACGTTGAAATCCCACGTTTGGCCCACTTCCATGGGCTTGCTGTAAAGGTGGTAGGGCCAGTCGGAGATCGTCATGGTGTTCGGGCGCCACGCGTTGGTGGTCTCCACCAGCTCCCGCGAGCCGGGCAGGCGCACGCCGACGCTCTGGCCGTCCGGGGCGACGTGATAGAAGCCTTCGTCCTGAAAGTCGCGGGCGTTGGGATCGATAAAGTCGTAGGAAATGGTGAACTCCGCCGATTCCAGCGCGAACTGGGGGGAGAGGTGGTTGTACCAGTCGATGGTAATCACGTTTCCCACTGCCACCTGGACCAGTTGGTGCAGCGTTCGGCCGGCGTCGCCGTCCAGCACCCGATCCGTGGACGTGGTGACCCCGCTGAGGTCGTTGTAGGTGAGCCAGGTGGGAAAAGGGTCCACAGCATCGGGCACGCCGTCTTCGTCGGTGTCGGCCTTGGTGGGGTCGGTCCAACGCTGCCAATACTCGGTGGCGTCGTCCAGCCCATCTCCATCCGTATCGGCAAGCGCAGGGTTGGTCCCCAGCAACGCTTCCTGCTCGCCGGTCAAGGTATCGCCATCCTGATCAAGGCCTTGAGCAGTGCCCAACAGCGATAAGCTGCATAGAATAACCAAGAACAAGATCGCTCTCATAGGGTCCTCCTGGAAGATGTGGCGGCTGGGCCCGTTTCGGGCGAGCGCAGCAGCCAGGGTTTCATCACGGCCAACAGGGAAGGGAATACCCACAGGGTCACGGCAAAAGCGTAGGCGATCGCCGTCGAGACCAATATGCCAAAATCCCGATTCCACGGGATTTGTCCCAGCAGCAGGGTCAAGAAGGCGGCCAACGTGGTTCCGGCAGCGCCCCACAGCGCCGGAGCGGTGGCGGCAATTGCGGTTTCAATGTTTGCATGTTCTTTGACGCGGCGGGCCATGTGAATCGTGTAGTCCACGCCAAGGCCGATGCCCAGCGCGGCCACCAGGGCCGTGGAGGCGCTGATGTGCAGCCCAAGCCAATGGATCGTGCCCAGTTCCAGGGCCATGACCAGCACCATCGGGGTCAGACAGATCATGCCCCACAAGAAGGAACGGAACAGGAAGATCAAAACGATACCCACCCACACAAAGCCCCAGAGCATGGATTGAAAGAAGCTGTCCTTGAGCGCCGTCAGGCTGAGCCTCTCCAGAAAAGGAGAGCCGCTGATGGACACCCGTAACCCCAACGACTCCAGCGCGGGCTGCACGGCTTGGAGCCGGCGCTGCAGGTCGTCGGCGATGTCGGAAACCCCTTCTGGACTGTGGGCGCGCAACACGTCCACGCGCACCACCGTGGCGTCGTAACCGCCGCTTTCGCCGCGATGGGCCAGCCCGCGCAGCCGGTCCTGTACGCCGGGCTGCTGCCAGGAACGATCCAGCAGGTGAAGAAAAGCCTGATCCGGCGCAGTTTGAAAGTCCTCAAGAAAGCGGGACTCGGCTTGGGGGTCCGCAAAACGAACGTCATCCAACAACCGGCCGATGTGGCGAACCTGGCGCGCGTGCGGCGAGGCTGACAGGGCGGGGGTCAGGATCTGATTGAGCGCGCGCATGACCTCAAGTTGAGCCACATCGCCCTGCAGCAGCACGTTCACTTGGTCGTAGTTCTTGAACTCCTCGTTGAGTTGCTCGTACAGGCGAACCTGGCTGTCCTGGGGGGGCAGGAGCCAGCGCAGATCGTAGGGAAACACCTGCAGCTGTTGGCCATCGACGAAGGCAAAGGCGCCCAGTGCACAGACCATGGCAATCCACACCCCGGCCACGCGGGGCCGCATCAAGCGCGGCATCCACGACGCACTGCGACTGCGGCCCACGGCCCACGGCGCTGCCGCATCCGTTTGAACCCAGCGCTGCAAGGAGGGAATCAGCGTCATCAGCACGAGGAAGGCGCTGACCATGGCGACGGTGGAAAGCACACCGAATGCGCGCACCGGCGGGCTGCTGGTCAGCAGAAGGGCCGCAAACCCCGCCAGCGTGGTCAGCGTCGTATACCACAAGGTCCGCCCCGTGTGCAGCAGGGCGCTTTCGAACGCTTGGCTTTGCCCTTGGGATGCTTCTTGTCGCGTGCGAAGCAGCAGGTGGATCGCGTTGTCCAATCCCACGCCGATGAGCAGGGGGAACACCGCGATCATCAGGAAATTCAAGGAGATGCCCAAAACAGCCATGGTGCCAAACGTCCACAGCGTGGCCATGCCCACCACGGCTAGGGGCAGGTACACCTCTTGCAGCGGCCGGAAGGTGAGGAACACGATACCCAGGCCAAGCAGGAGCAGGGCGATGATCCAGGACGACGCCACGGTCACGGCTGCCGCGCTCAGCGAAGCTGCCACCATCGCCTTCAGGCGCGTGGCGGGCGCATACCCTCGGGTGGTCAACTCAATCCACATCGCGCCCAGACATAGCACGATGGCCATCATGACGATGCTCCAGTGCGCGTCGGCAGGCGACTTGGCGTACAACACCTCCATTGAAACCACGGCGATCAGCGCGGCGAGACTCAGCCAAGTGGTCCTGGGCAGACGAAAGGTCCACGACAGAATCAAGGCCATCAGCACCGCTGCCAGCGGCAACAACAGGCGCATGTCTTGAAATGTCGTCTGGTTGAATGAATGGATGGCCGTGCCGTAGCTCATTAACTCGATGGAAGTGGCCTGTGCAGCGTCGATCACCGGAGCTAGTGCAGCGGCAACATCCTGGGAAACCTGGAGCAGGTTGGCGTTTTGGTCCAGGTATGCCAGCACAAGCGCCGTGCCTTGCGGCGATAAGAAATCGTGGACGGTGCTGAGACGCTGCAGCGTCAGCTGAATCACTTGAGCGAAGCTGTAGCCGAGCGGATCCCCAGCCACTGGCAGCGCGGCGAAGGCAGGATCGCCCCCATGCAAGCCGCTTGAAATCAGTTTTACCAGGTCAGGCAAACCCTTGGCGCTGACCACCTGCGGAACTGCCCGCAAGACCTCTAACACTTGTTCCATTTCAAGCAGCGCTTGCGGGGAAGTAACGCTTTGCCCCTCTTGAGCGCTGAAGCGCACGTAGACCGTGCGCGTGAACTGGTCTTCCCCAAACAACGACAGCACGGCGCGATACACCTGCGTCAGCGGGTCATCTGGATAAAACGTCTGCAGGTCATTGTTGATCTGGAGTCGCGGTATCTGCGCAGCCAGCACAAAGCTGACGATCACCAGTCCGGCAAGCACCCAGCTGGAGCGGCGTTTCACCCAGGCGGCATACGCTTTCAAGTTACCCTCCGAACGCCTGACCCGTTAGTTGACCTTGTGTGCAAGTTCGGCAGTTGCTGTAGCACATGATCCTTGGTAGGGGCAGGCACAAAGGCCTGCCCCTACCGTTACCCTGCAGTCCAATAGGGGATACTGGTCATCGCGTTAGTTAGGTAAGGCTACGAGAAGCAGCCCGACTGCGCCTGCCAGCGTGGACTGGACCGTGAACAGGAGTTCCTTCCCTTGCTGGTGCGCGTTCACTAGGGTCCCTTGGTAAAGGTCCTGCGCCAGGTACGGGCTGGTGCCGTCCCTCAGGTTTGCGAGCGCGGAAGCTGCTATGGCGTCGCTGGAGAAGCGCACTTCGAAGTCCACCAGAGCGCCTCCCGGCACGAAGCGCATGGAAAAGCCCAGCGCCTGCTCTCCGACGACGGCCGGTCGGTCCGTCGTCGGCTCTGTCCGGCGCACGAAGGCAACGTCCCCGCCGCGCACGCCGGCGGCGATGCCAAGTTCATCGAAATAGGCGCCTTGGCCCGTGGCTCGCGCCGTGACCGCGGCCATGGTGGTTTCCAGGCGCGCCGCATTGGGCGGGGGGCCAAAGGACACTTCCGTGCCTACCCACAAGGCGTTTGCTTCAAACGCGTAACCCCACTGGATCTGCACGGGGCCGAAATTGCCGCCCGTGCGGATGAGGGGCAAGCCGTTGCTTGAGGTCAGCTCCCAGTTGGCGTAGGGCGACCCGGGGGCTCCGACCGCAAACTGCAAGCCGAACAAGGGTCCGAAGGCCGCACCTTGGGGCACGCCCTGCAACAAGGACATGCCTGTCAGGCCCGGGCCCGTGCCGTGCGCAACGTATTCAACCAAGGTCGGCGGCACGCGCAGGGTATCCTGGATGATCTGGCGAATGCCGTGAAGCGCATGGCGCGCCGCCTGCAACGGCGTCATAACCCCTTCGGCAAGCACGGGGTCGCCCAGCAGCTTCGCCATGTCGGCCACCAGCAGTTTGGTGAAACCTGCCGGATAGCGGTAGATCACGTCATCGGGACGTGCACCGCCGGTTGAAGCCGGCAGTGCCAGGGCAACGCTGAAAGCGACGAGCAAAACGGCAACGGCGAGAGTGCGAAACATCGAGTTTCCTCCTTATGATTTTGTCCTTTTTTGATGTGGGGTCTTTTCGTTGAGGATTGCCTTGAGCGCATGCAGGGAGTCCTTCAGCAAGCCCTCCAGCGGTCGGCCGCTGGAGGCCAGCACCATCAGGCCGTGCACGTGGGTGCCCACAAAGCTCAGGAAGGCGTCGGGGTCCAAACCGTGCTCCTGCAAGAGCGGGACGCTTGCCTGCTTGAGCTCGTTCAGCCAGCTCATGTGGCGGCGGATGAACCCCTTCAGTGCGTCGGAATGCGCCCCTCTGGGTTCGGCAAGCACCATGTACAGCACCTTGAACATGGTGGGATTTTTTCGAAAGTCC
>DATCIV010000286.1:0-3032 GCA_036507575.1 Candidatus Bipolaricaulota bacterium
TGTGCGCGACTTCGGGATGGAATTGCAGGCCGTACAGCGGCTTTGCATCTGATTTAACGACCGCGATCGGCGAGTTCTGGCTTTTCGCCAACACCGAGAAGCCCTGGGGCACGTCGAGAATCCGATCACCGTGGCTCATCCACACGGGCAGCTCGGGGGTAAGCGAATGAAACAGCGTGTCCGATTGGCCGAGTTTGAGGGTTGCAGGGCCGTATTCGCGCCTCGCCGAGCGCTCCACCTTGCCGCCGTGCATCTTGACCATCAACTGCATGCCGTAACAGATGCCCAAGCAGGGGATGCCGAGCTCAAACACCCCAGCATCCACGCTGGGCGCGTTGGGGTCGTGGACGCTGGCCGGGCTGCCGGAGAGGATGATGCCTTGGGGCGCAAGCGCGTGGATTTTCTCCAGCGAGAGGTGGAACGGGTGGATTTCGCAGTACACTTTGGCTTCGCGCACCCTACGAGCGATGAGCTGCGTGTACTGCGAGCCGAAGTCGAGGATCAAGATCAGTTCTGGGTGCATGGATCAGAACTCACGATGGTAGTTGGGCGGTTCTTTGTCAATGAGCACGTCGTGCACGTGGCTCTCGCGCCAGCCGGCCCAACTGATGCGCACAAACTGCGCTCGCTGTTTCAGCTCATCAAGGGTGGCGCACCCGGTGTAGCCCAAGCCCGCGCGCAAGCCACCCACCAATTGGTGCACGTTCAGCGCAAGCGGTCCGCGCGACGGGACCAGGCCTTCGATGCCCTCCGGCACGAGCTTGTCGAGGCGCTCGATCTCGGCCTGACCGTAGCGGTCGCGGCTGCCTTGCTGCATGGCGGCAAGCGATCCCATGCCGCGATACCCCTTGTAGGCGCGGCCCTGGTACAGCACCGTCTCGCCAGGCGCTTCGTCGGTGCCGGCAAACAGACTGCCGATCATCACGCAGGCAGCTCCAGCGGCCAGCGCCTTGACGATGTCGCCCGAGTACTTGATGCCCCCATCCGCGATCAAGGGTACGCCCGCAGGCTGAGCGGCCTTGGCACACTCCAGGATGGCGGACAGCTGTGGCACGCCGATGCCGGCCACGATGCGCGTGGTGCAGATGCTGCCTGGGCCTACTCCGACCTTGATCACGTCTGCGCCTGCCTCCATCAGATAGGAAGCGCCCTCCGCAGTGGCCACGTTGCCCGCCACCAGAGGTTGTTTTGGATGGCACTGCTTGAACCGCTGCGCGGCCTTTTGCACACCTTGGCTGTGCCCGTGAGCCGAGTCAAGCACGATCAGATCGGCTCCTGCCTCCAGCAGCGCCTCCACGCGCGCGTCGAAGTCCTTTGCGACCCCCACCGCTGCGCCTACGCGTAGCCGGCCCTTATCGTCCTTGCAAGCATGGGGGTACTTTGCGGTTTTCTCGATGTCCTTCACCGTGATCATCCCGCGCAGCTCGCCCTCCGGACTGACCACCAGGAGTTTCTCGATGCGGTGCTGCTGCAAGAGGTCCATGGCCCTGTCCAGCGTGGTGTTCTCCGGGACAGTGACGAGCCGTTCCTGGGGCGTCATGATCGCGCTGATGGGTTGGTCCAGGTCTCGCACGAAGCGCAGGTCGCGGTGGGTCAGAATGCCCACCACCTTGCGGTCCTGGACGACGGGCACGCCGGAAATGCGGTGCTTGGCGCGGATCTCCAAGGCCTGACGTATCGTCTGGTGGGGCTCCATGGTGATGGGGTCGGTGATCAAGGCGCTTTCGGACTTTTTCACCAGGCTGATCTGACGCGCCTGCTCTTTGATCGGGAGGTTCTTGTGAATGACGCCCATGCCGCCTTCGCGAGCCAGCGCGATGGCCAGCTGGGACTCGGTCACGGCGTCCATGGCGGCGCTCAAGAGGGGGATGTTGAGGCGGATTTTTGGGGTGAGTTGCGCGCTCACGTCCACCTGGCTGGGCAACACGCGCGATTCGCCGGGCGACAGGAGCACGTCGTCAAAGGTCAGACTTTGGGGGAAATCCTTGGAAATAACCCCCTCCTTCATGGCGCAATTGAAGCTCGTCCCACACTAACAAAAAAGAGCGGCATCCTCAAGAAGATTTCATGCTGCAATGCGTGCTTCCACTACCGCCCGCAGCTCTTGCGGGAAGCACAGCCTCTGGATGCCAATGGAACGGTCGCGCAACGCTTGAATCAAGGGCGACTTCTCCGAGAGATCGGACAGACCTCCTTGGCCGTCCACCACGTAGATGTGCTCGCTGGCTTCCCTGGAGCCGTCCCCCCAGTAAGGGTCGGTGTAGGGACTGTCCACGGCGTCGTCCAACACGAGGTAGTAGTCGGGGTCAAACCCCTGATCGCGAACGGCAGCTTCAAGCGAAGCCTTGAGTTCACCGTAACGGGCCAGCGTGATGGGAAGCGTTTTGAAGACCCTGCGCTGTAAGAAACGCTTCGACAAGTCAGCGACGATGGCGTCCCTGGATTGCGTCCAGAGCCAGATGGAGTAGCCCAGCAACACGTCGTTCAATTGCAGGAACGAGTCGCGGTCCAACGCCTGCGCAGCCAACAGCAGCGTCTGGACCGGCTCCGGCGTGTCCAGCAACCGCCCCTGGCGCAGCAGCAATGCCGCTCGCTGGAACAGGCGCAGCAACAGCGCCCCGGCCGCGCGCTCGGTCTTGTGGTGGTAAACCTGTTGGTACATGTAGTGGCGCGCCAGCACGTAGGACTCGGCCACCTGGAGCCCCTTGGACGCATCGATGGCCACCTCGTAGTCTCCGTCCACCTCAACGATGCGCAGGCTGTGCAACAGCCAATCCAAATCGAACTTGCCATAGCCCACGCCCGTGTACAGGCTGTCGCGCAGCAGGTAGTCCATGCGGTCCACGTCCAGCTGGCTTGAAATCAGCTTAACCGCATAAGACGGCTTGTAGGATCGTTGCAGGATGCGGGCGACCTGTTCGGGATAACCGGGGTCACGCTGCGAGAGCGCCTGGTGCACGTCGCTTCCCGCGTCAAGAATCAGGCGCACGCTCCAGGCTTCGTGGTCTTCTCCGATGACGTCTTCCAGCAGG